>NZ_JBFUHS010000014.1:0-136977 GCF_056402255.1 Pseudomonas sp. P4_B4 | reverse complement strand
ACACCCCCTGCGAACTGGCACGCAACCGGGTGTTCCTCGATTTGCAAAGTCGTCTCGGCGACACCTTGCGGGTGACGCAACAGGCCGATGGCGGTGCCGAAGCGTTGCAACGCTTCGACGCCGTGGCCGACCCGAGCGCCTGCTACGAAAGAGTCCACTGTTGAGCCCGGCCAACGTCGTCAAGGATCTGACCATGATCAAGAAAATGCCTATTGCGATACTCACCCTGTGCGTCAGCCTCAGCAGTTGCGCCAAGGATCAGAGCATGGCGCCACCACCGGATAGCGAGTCGATCACCGTGACGGTGAAAGTGCCGAAGGAACTGGTAGCGAGGCCGATGCAGGTGATGTATCGCTCGACCCTGTGCACTTTTACCGACCACTCGGCTTTCGGCGAGGCCTATCAACGCGATGGCTATCAACGTACCGATCTGCAACTCGTGCGCGAGGGGCAAGGCGACCTCTATGTAGCCAAGCTACCGATCGATGGTGGCGGTGTCTGTCAATGGCGATTGAGCAACGTGACTTTTGGTGTGACCTATGACGATCCGGCTCGCTTCGGCGAGAACGTTACCTATGGTGCGGGGGGCGGGGTGGTGGTGATCTTCGATCACAACAACTCGCCACGCGGTGGCGCGGACATCAAGGTCGAAGGGGATTTGACGATCAAGAAGGACTATTACCCTTGGGTCGATGAGGAGTTTTTAGGTCCGTATAAAAAAACGGTTAACTTAACTAGTGAAGGTCATATTTATCTTAAGTATCAGGCCCTGCAAGCCCGGCAGGTGTATTTCGAGCCCGTCTTGCATCCTGACTTTGTAGTTTATTCGGCCGGGCCAAAGGTAAAGAAAGAAGGTAACCACACGGTCATCACTTATCCCGATGGCAGTGTCGAACCGGATGGTCGCTGGGGGCCTAATTTCCGCAAATTGCAAACTATCCGCCAGGCAGCGGAGAGCAAACAGTGAGCCTCGTTTTTCCTGCCCAGCACACCCCCTTCGAACTGGCACGCAACCGGGTGTTCCTCGATTTGCAGAGTCGTCTCGGCGAAACCTTGAGGGTGACGCACCAGGCCGATGGCGGCGCCGAAGCGTTGCAACGCTTCGACGCCGTGGCCGACCCGAGCGCCTGCTACGAAAGAACCCACTGCTGAGCCCGCCCCGCGCCGACGGAAGCCTGCACCTGACCATCTACCCCACCGACATGGCCGACCGTGCTGCGGTAGCGTAGCGTCCCTGGTGGTGGAAGGCATGCGTGTGGAAGTGACGGCGATGGCGGCCAAGGCCTAAGTCTCCCGGCACACACACAACTCTGTGGGAGCGGGCCTGCCCGCGAAGGCGGTTTACCCGCTTACATAGATGTTGGATGTGCTGACGCCATCGCGAGCAGGCTCGCTCCCACAAAGAGTCCATCCATAAGCCGAGAGATCATCAATTCGCCACCCGAACCCCACCCAGACTCCCGCTCAATTCATACGCCGCCAATTCCGCCTGATGCGCCGCCAGCAACTCCGGCAACGATCCACGCAAATATTCGACCCAGGTCTTGATCTTCGCATCCAGGTACTGGCGCGAAGGGTAGATCGCATACAGGTTCAGTTCCTGCGAGCGGTAGTTGGGCATCACGCGCACCAGTGTGCCATTGCGCAGGCCTTCTATCGCGGCGTACAGCGGCAGGACGCCAACGCCCATGCCACTGATGATCGCGGATTTCATCGCGTCGGCGGAGTTCACCAGGAACGGTGAGCTGTTGATGGTGACCATTTCCTGGCCATCAGGGCCGTCGAAGGCCCATTTCTCCAGCGGAATCACCGGGCTGACCAGGCGCAGGCAGGCGTGGTTGAGCAGGTCGCTGGGTTTTTGTGCGCAGCCGTTGGTTTTGACGTAGGCCGGCGAGGCGCAAACGATGCTGTAGGTGATGCCCAGGCGCTGGGAGACGAAACCCGAGTCCGGCAGTTCGCGGGCGAGGACGATGGACACGTCGTAGCCTTCGTCGAGCAGGTCCGGCACGCGGTTGGCCATGGTCAGGTCGAAGGTCACGTCCGGGTGGGTCTTGCGGTAGCGGGCGATGGCGTCGATCACGAAGTGCTGGCCGATGCCGGTCATGGTGTGCACTTTCAGTTGCCCGGCCGGGCGCGCGTGGGCGTCGCTGGCCTCGGCTTCGGCTTCTTCGACGTAGGCCAGGATCTGTTCGCAGCGCAACAGGTAGCGCTTGCCGGCTTCGGTCAGGGCGATGCGGCGGGTCGTTCGGTTGAGCAGGCGGGTTTGCAGGTGGGCTTCCAGGTTGGAGACCGCGCGCGAGACGTTGGCCGTGGTGGTGTCCAGTTGCACGGCGGCAGCGGTGAAGCTGCCGGCTTCGGCCACGTAACTGAAGGCGCGCATGTTTTGCAAAGTGTCCATGGGGTGCTCTCTCGTCGAATGACAAATTGTGACACGAAGTTTCTGTTTATTTACAGGCGACTAAAGATCTACCTACGGATTATCTCGTTAACGGTAACAAAGATTCACAGGAATCCCAGCTTATCGCCCTTCCGGCCGCCCCATAGAATTGCCCGGACTTGTACCTCCCCCCTATTTCAGGAAATCGCAGCAGTGCCGCGTCGCATCAGCAGAGCGCTTCAGCCGCTCAGTGTTTTGGCTTTAACCCTGGCAATCAGCGGCTGCATCGGAACCGGAGGTATTGCCCCGCAGGGCAAGGCGCTGGAGGCCAATTCACTGGCCACCGACGAAGCGATCCAGAGCGCCGCGCAAGATGCGCACTGGCCCACCGCGCAATGGTGGCAAGCCTATGGCGACCCGCAACTGAATCGCTGGATCGACCTCGCCCTGCAAGGCAGCCCGACCCTGGCCATGGCCGCCGCCCGGGTGCGTCAGGCCCGATCCATGGCCGGCGTGGCCGAAGCGGCCGAGTCGTTGCAGATAAATGGCGATGCCACCCTCAAGCGTCACAACTGGCCTACCGACCAGTTCTATGGCCCCGGCGAGCTGGCCAACAGCACCACCTGGGACAATAACGCGGCGCTGGGTTTCAGCTATGCCCTCGACCTCTGGGGCCGCGAAAGCAATGCCACCGAGCGCGCCGTGGACATGGCGCACATGAGCGTCGCCGAAGCGCGTCAGGCCCAGCTCGAATTGCAGGACAACATCGTACGGGTCTACATCGAGTTGTCGTTGCATTACGCCCAGCGGGACATCGTCGAGTCGACCTTGAAGCAGCAACAGCAGATTCTCGAGCTGGCGCAAAAACGCCTGAGCGGGGGCATCGGCACCCATTTCGAAGTCAGCCAGGCCGAGACGCCGCTGCCGGAAACCCATCGCCAGATCGACGCCCTCGACGAAGAAATCGCCTTGAGCCGCAACCAACTCGCCGCCCTCGCCGGCAAGGGCCCGGGGGAGGGCGCGCAGTTGCAGCGGCCAACGCTGTCGCTGGGGGCCCCACTGAAACTGCCGTCGTCGCTGCCAGCGCAATTGCTCGGTCAACGCCCGGACGTGGTCGCCAGTCGCTGGCAAGTGGCGGCGCAGGCACGGGGTATCGATGTCGCCCATGCCGGTTTCTATCCGAACGTCGATCTGGTCGGCAGCCTTGGCTACATGGCCACCGGCGGCGGGGCCCTGGAGTTCTTGACCGGCAAGAAACTCAACTACAGCGTGGGGCCGGCGATTTCGTTGCCGATTTTTGATGGCGGACGCTTGCGCTCGGAGTTGGGTGAAGCCTCGGCGGGTTATGACATCGCCGTGGCCAAGTACAACCAGACCCTGGTCAATGCCCTGAAAAATATCTCCGACCAGTTGATCCGTCGCGAGTCCATGGACAAGCAGCAGGCTTTCGCCGCCGAGTCGGTGGCCACGGCGCAGAAGACCTACGACATCGCGATGATCGCCTACCAGCGTGGCCTGACCGATTACCTCAACGTGCTCAATGCCCAGACCTTGTTGTTCAAGCAGCAGCAGGTGCAGCAGCAGGTTCAGGCGGCGCGCTTGAGTGCCCATGCCGAATTGGTGACGGCGCTTGGCGGTGGTCTCGGCGCCGGTAATGACGTGCCGAACGCCGAACAGACCCAGGCGCCGAAAACTCCGAGCCTTTTGCGTTGAACACAAAACCTGTGGGAGCGGCGGTGCGGCGATCCGACTTGCTCGCGAAGGCGGTGTGTCTGACGACACTTTTGTTGCCTGACACTCCCTCTTCGCGAGCAAGCCCGCTCCCACAGGTTCCGAGTTTTGGCTGATTTTTCACTGAGCAGGATTTGATGACTCCCTTGCCCGCACCCTTGCGCTGGCTGTACTCCCTGGAATGGCGTCGGGGTTTCTTCGACTGGGCACGCAGCGACGGCGTGACCTGGGTCTATATCTTCAAGGTGCTGTTCGCGGCATTCCTGACGCTGTGGCTGGCCATGCGCCTGGAGCTGCCGCAACCGCGCACGGCGATGATCACCGTGTTCATCGTCATGCAGCCGCAAAGCGGCCAGGTGTTCGCCAAGAGTTTCTATCGTTTTCTCGGCACCCTGGCCGGGTCGGCGGTGATGGTCGCGCTGATCGCGCTGTTTGCGCAGAACACTGAGCTGTTCCTCGGTTCGTTGGCGATCTGGGTCGGTATCTGCACCGCCGGCGCCGCCCGCTGCCGCAACTTCCGCGCCTACGGTTTCGTACTCGCCGGATACACCGCAGCGATGGTCGGCTTGCCCGCGCTGGCCCATCCCGATGGCGCGTTCATGGCGGCGGTCTGGCGGGTGCTGGAAATCTCGTTGGGCATTCTCTGTTCGACCCTGATCAGTGCCGCCATCCTGCCGCAATCGGCTAGCGCGGCGATGCGCAATGCCTTGTATCAGCGCTTTGGCGTGTTCGCCTTGTTCGTCACCGACGGCTTGCGCGGCCGCAGTCAGCGCGAGGCGTTCGAGGCCGGCAACGTGCGTTTCATCGCCGAAGCCGTGGGCCTGGAAGGCTTGCGCAGTGTCACTGTGTTTGAAGATCCGCACATGCGTCGGCGCAATGGCCGCCTCAGTCGCCTGAACAGCGAGTTCATGGGCATCACCACGCGATTCAACGCCTTGCACCAGTTGCTCGAACGCTTGCGCAGCAGCGCGGCGGACCAGGCGGTGGCGGCGATCAAGCCGGGATTGCAGGACCTCGCCGAGTTGCTCGACGGCTTCAGCGGTCGTGCCCTGACCAGTGCCGATGCGGCACGCCTGGTCACGGTGCTGAGCGCCTACAAGGAAGGGTTGCCGGCGCGGGTGCGTTGTCTGCGGGCGACATTCCAGCAGCACAATCCGAGCGATGCCGAGCAACTGGATTTCCACACCGCCTACGAGCTGCTCTATCGCTTCGTCGACGACCTGCACAGTTATGCACAGACCCACGCTTCCCTGGCCGATCACAGTCACGAACGGGAGCGCTGGGACGAGCCGTTCACTCCGCAAACCAACTGGATGGCAGCGGCAGCATCGGGGATACGCGCAGCGTTCATCCTGGTGGTTTTGGGCAGCTACTGGGTGGCAACCGCCTGGCCGAGCGGCGCGACCATGACCCTGATTGCCGCCGCGACCGTGGGCCTGTCCGCCGCCACCCCGAACCCCAAGCGCATGGCTTTTCAGATGGCGTGCGGGACATTGCTCGGCGCGCTGATCGGCTTCGTCGAGATGTTTTTCATTTTCCCGTGGATCGACGGATTTCCGTTGCTGTGCGTGATGCTCGCACCGGTGATCGTACTCGGCTCGTTCCTGACCTCGCGGCCGCAATACGTGGGCGTCGGCCTGGGCTTGCTGATCTTCTTCAGCACCGGTTCGGTGCCGGACAACCTCACGGTCTACAACCCCTACACCTTCATCAACGACTACATCGCCATGGTGCTGGGCATGCTGGTGTGCGCAGCGGCCGGGGCGATCATTCTGCCGCCCAACAGCCGCTGGCTGTGGCGTCGCCTGGAGCAGGACCTGCGTGGTCAGGTGGTGTACGCCATCAGCGGCAAGCTCAAGGGCCTGGCGTCGAGTTTCGAAAGCCGGACCCGCGATCTGGTGCATCAGGCCTACGGCTTCGCGGCGGGCCAACCGCAAGTGCAGCGGGACTTGTTGCGCTGGATGTTCGTGGTGCTGGAAGTCGGTCACGCGATCATCGAATTGCGCAAGGAGCAGGCGATTCTGCCAGTGCATCCGGCCTATGCCGAATCCCAGCCATGGCGCCAGGCGATCCGGGTGATGGGGCGTGCACTGGTGCGGCTGTTCCTGCAACCGAACAGCAGCAACCTCGAACGCGCGCTGATCGCCGTCGATCACGCGATCAGCCGTGTGCAGTCCACCGACGAACCCTTCGCCCCACACTTCGATACCTCGGCGTTGCGCCGGGTGAAGAGCTACCTGCACTTCATCCGCACCTCGCTGCTCGATCCGCAATCACCGCTCGCCGCCTTCGCCAACAGCCAGCCCAAAGGACTTGCACATGCCTCGTGAAATCGCCTTCCACGGCGTGTACATGCCGACCATGACCCTGATGTTTTTCATCGCGGCGGCGCTGGCCTGGGCACTGGACCGGTTCCTGTCCGGGTTCGACCTGTACCGTTTTTTCTGGCATCCGGCGTTGCTGCGCCTGAGCCTGTTTACCTGTCTGTTCGGCGCTTTGGCGCTGACTGTCTACCGTTGACTCTCTATCACTGAGAATGCCCCGATGAAAAAGTTTTTCAGCCTGCTCGCGACCTTGCTGGTGCTGGCCCTCGCGTTGTGGATCGGCCGCTCCCTGTGGGAGCACTACATGAACACGCCGTGGACCCGCGACGGCCGTTTGCGCGCCGACATCATCAACGTCGCCGCCGACGTTACCGGCGAAGTGGTGGACGTGCCGGTGCGCGACAACCAGTTGGTGAAGAAGGGCGATTTGCTGATGCAGATCGACCCCGAGCACTACCGCCTGGCGGTGAAACAGGCGCAAAGCCTGGTGGCATCGCGCAAGGCAAACTGGGAGATGCGCAAGGTCAACGCCCATCGTCGCGCCGATATGGACAACCTGGTGATCTCCCGGGAAAACCGTGACGACGCCAGTAACCTCGCCGACTCGGCCCTGGCCGATTACCAGCAGGCCCAGGCGCAACTGGAAGCCGCCGAACTCAACCTCAAGCGCACTGAAGTCCGTGCGGCGGTGGATGGCTACGTCACCAACCTCAATGTGCATCGCGGCGACTACGCGCGCATCGGCGAGGCGAAAATGGCCGTGGTCGACATGAACTCGTTCTGGGTCTACGGCTTCTTCGAAGAAACCAAGCTGCCCCATGTTCGCGTCGGTGATAAAGCCGATATGCAACTGATGAGCGGCGAAGTGCTCAAGGGCCACGTGGAAAGCATCTCCCGTGGCATTTATGACCGCGACAACCCGGAGAGCCGCGAACTGATCGCCGACGTCAACCCGACCTTCAACTGGGTACGCCTGGCGCAGCGAGTGCCGGTGCGGATTCACATCGATGAGGTGCCGGAAGGTGTGCTGTTGGCGGCGGGGATTACTTGTACGGTGGTGGTGAAGCAAGGTGATGGTGCATAACAGGTAGACCGAGTTGCTCGCGAAGGGTACAACGCGGTCCGTCAGACAGGCGTCGGGCGTTCACTCCTTGCAAAACGTCTCATGCAGATGCTGCCAGATCACCCGGCTATCCGCCCGCTTTTCGAACACAACCGTCGAGCGCCGATCCGAGTGCAGCCCGGTGGCATCGGTCTGTTGCTCACGGTAACTCACGGTCGCGCCACCGTCGTACAGCGCAATGCCACGTAACTCACTGAGCTCGATCCGGAACCCGAGCTTCTTGCCACCCGCCAACGTGAACAATTCGTTCAGCGCGTCAAAATCCAGCACCCGGCCGAGCGGCGAGACCATGGAGAACTGCGGCGAAAACCGTGTCAGCAGTTTTTCGAGTTCGGACGCGTCGCGTTCTTCGGCCAGCCATTGTTCGATGGCCACGTGGGCCTGGATCACTTCTTCGAAGTATTCGGTGTAGTCGGTCATTATGCTATTACCTGAAATTTTGTAGGGACTGTGCGGGCCTCTTCGCGAGCAAGCCCGCTCCCACATTTGATCTTCTTCGTGTGCAAACTTTGAGTTCACTAAAGATCCAGTGTGGGAGCGGGCTTGCTCGCGAAGGCAGCGACGCGGTCTCAGAGCTGCCCACGCAACCCGAACCGCTTCATCAGCCCGTACTCAAGCAAACCCTTGGGCAACAAACTGGTCAGCAGCGGCAACGCACGGCTGCCATTGCCGAGACGAATCAGTCGCGGTGGCTTGTCCTGCTGCACAGCCTTGAGCAAACCGGCGGCGAATTCATTGGCCGGGGTCGGCCTGTCCTGGGAAGCCCTGGCCCGGGCGCGTATGCCTTCGCGCAACGGAAACCATGGCGACTGTTCGCTGATCAGTTGCTCGGCTTCGTGCCCGGCATTCCTGGCGAAACTGGAAGCGATGGCCCCCGGCTGGACTTCCATGACCCGCACACCGAACGGCGCCAGTTCCATGCGCAAGGCATCGCTCAAGGCATGCACGGCGGCTTTCGAGGCACAGTAGGCACCGGCGAATGGTGTGACCAACACACCCGAAACGCTGCCGATATTCACGACCAATCCTTTGGTCCGGCGCAGCACGGGAAACATCGCGCGAGTGACGCCAACGATGGCGAACACGTTGGTTTCGAACTGGCGTTGCAAGGCCGGCACACCACCATCGAGCAGTGGCCCCATGGCGCCATAGCCTGCGTTGTTGATCAGCACATCGAGGCCACCGGTTTGTTGGTTGATTCGTTCGCTCAAGGCTTCGAGCGCCGCGGCGTCGTTGACATCCAGTTGCACGGCGGTGAAACCCGCGGCGGTGAGCGCTGCGACATCTTCGGCCTTGCGCGCACTGGCCCAGACTTCATAGCCAGCAACCTTGAACGCATCGGCAAGGGCGCGGCCAATGCCACTGGAACAACCGGTAATCAACGCAACGGGCATGGCGCATTCCTTGTGTAAAAAATGGGGGAGGGATCAGTCGGAAAAACTACCCTGCAATCGCTCGGCGCGAAACTCCAGGGTTTCCGGACGGTAGCCAGGGCGCAGTGGCGGCAGCGGCAAACAGTCTTCCCAGTTGCCACCGGCCTGCAATTCACCAGGGCCACGATAACGCGGGGCGGTGTATTGATTGTCGGCCAGGTTCACAGTATCGCCCGGCGCATAAGCCGCGACCCGCCAGCGCAGCTCAGTCAGCGGCACGTCATTGCCGTTGTTCAGGGTCAATTGCAATGGGCGGTCAGCGGGACATTGCTGCGGTGCGTAACTGATGCGCAACTCCAGGCGTTGCAGTTGCTTGAGTTCGCGGTGGTCCATCCAGATGACCCAAGTGGCGACGATGCCCAGCCCCACGGCAGCCGCCAGGGATACGGGCAAGGCCTTGGCTGGATAGCGCAGCAACAGGATCAGCCAGGTGATGACCAGCAGGACGCCGATGAACATGACGTAAATCTCTGGAATAGAGAGGGTCATCCTACCTAAGCGCGGGTGGGGTTGGCGATGGGCGGGGCGTGCCGATGGTACAGAAGGCCGTCTGTCGGCCCTGTAATTTCTGACAGTAGCCGGGCACTTGATCGACAGGCTTAGATGGGGGGAGTGATTCCGGAGCGGCTACCGTGCCAACAACCCTTTCAATCCACCGCCACACCCCGAGCCTGACTGCAAGTGACCCTCGGGGGTTGCCAGTCCGTGTCGTGGGTTACTGGCGTTACATCGACGGCGTGCCTCCTCAGGCACGGGTTAACCGCACAGCCCATGATGGGGCAGGGCGTGCGATTGCGCAGTGGGACCCGCGACTGTTTCTGGACGCTTCGGCACCGGCCAATCTGCAAACGATTTATGCCCTGTCCGGTGCGGTGTTGAGTACGAACAGCGTCGATGCCGGGTGGCGTGTGGCGCTGTCGGGCGAGGCGGGGCAACCGCTCCACCACTGGGATGGCCGGGGCTCGCAGCGCTGGCTGCGGTACGACCCGCAGCTGCGCCTGGAATCGGTGTTCGAACAGGCGATGGACGGCGAAGCGGTTTGCACGGAGTGCTTGAGTTATGGCGCGAGCGATCCGACTTCTGCCGAGCACAACCAATGCGGTCAACTGATTCGCCATGATGACCCGGCGGGCACGCAGCGGTTTACCGAGTTCGGCTTGCACGGCGCGGTGCTGGAGCAGACGCGGCATTTTCTGCAAGCGTTGTCGCTGCCTGATTGGCCCGAACCGATAATGGATCGCGAATTGCTGCTGGAACCGGGGGAGGGCGCTATCACCCGTTCGCACTTCAACGCATTGGGCGAGGTCTCCCATCAAACCGATGCTAAGGGTCACCGCCAGTTATTCAGTCAGACCCTCGATGGCCAATTACTTGAGGTTCGCCTGCAACTCAACGGCGCATCAACTCCGAAAACGCTGGTCAGCGCCATCACTTACAACGCCCACGGCCAGACCGAAAGGGAGGTCGCCGGCAATGGCGTGATCACCACGCTGGAATACGACGCGCAGAACGGGCGCCTGACTCGCCTCCAGGCGCAACGCGGCAACGAAGCCCTGCAAGACCTGCGCTACGCCTACGATCCGTTGGGCAATGTGCTGCACATTGAGGATGGCGCGCAGCCGATTCGCTACTTCGCCAACCAGCGCATCGAACCGGTCAATCGCTACGCCTACGACAGCCTGTCGCAACTGATTGAGGCCACCGGCTGGGAAGCGGGCGGCGCCAATAAGGGGCCAGAGTTTTCGACTGTCGATGACCCCGCACCCCGTGCCAATTACCGCCAGACCTATCGCTACGATGCTGGCAGTAATCTGCTGGAACTGACCCACGAAGGTCCGCAAAGTCATGGCCATCGGCTGGTGGCAGCGGCGCACAGCAACCGTTGCCTGCCGGTGCTGGAAGGTGTGGAGCCGGACGAAGAGGACTTCCGCCAAGGCTTCGATGGCAACGGCAACCTGCTCAACCTGCAACCGGGGCAGGCCTTGGCATGGGACTTGCGCAACCAGTTGGGCGAAGTGTGGCCGGTGGTGCGCGATTCGGGTCTCGATGATCGCGAACGTTATGTCTACGGCGCCGACGGCATACGCCTGCGCAAAGTCCGTGAGGCCCACACCAATGCACGGACACTGATCGTCGAAACCCGTTATCTGCCGAACCTGGAACTGCGCAATGACAGCGGCACGGGCGAAATGCTGCAGGTGATCAGCGTGCAGGCCGGACGCAGCAGTGTGCGGGTGCTGCATTGGGAATCGGCGTCGCCGAAGGACATGGGCAATGATCAATACCGCTACCACCTGAATGATCATCTGGGCTCCTGCACTCTGGAACTCGACGACGACGGCGAAGTGATCAGCCAGGAGCGTTATCACCCGTATGGCACCACCGCGTGGTTCGCCGGACGCGGGGAGGTGGAGGCGAGTTACAGGACGGTGCGTTATTCGGGGAAGGAGCGGGATGCGACTGGGTTGTACTACTACGGGTTCAGGTATTACGTGGCGGGGCGGCAGCGGTGGTTGAATCCGGATCCAGCGGGGGATGTTGACGGAGTGAACTTGTTCAATATGGTCGGAAATCAGCCAGTCGTATTTAGGGATGAACAGGGACTGGCCCCTGTATTTGGAGACGGGATGGACGGCCAGGTCACGACGGGGGCCGCCAACCAAGATCGAGAAAATACGCAGGGTCGTGAGTTTATTTCTTACGTTGTTAACGATCTAAGAGAACGGTTGTCTTCAGTTGATGAACGTTCGGATGGTAGGGCTGACCTTGTCGCAAAGATGTTTACACACAAAGTTGTGTTGAAGACGATTGTAATGACTGAGCCGAAATTAAAAGATGCTGACAAAACTAGGGTTAGCAAATATTTCAACATGATTAATAGATATGAGTGGGAGTTTAAGCAAAATTATAAGTTTCCAGATTCTGGCCCGGTTTTTGCGAATGATATTTTTAGGCATCAGTATGAAGTGGCAGCGCAGAGGAATAATAATTACGGTGAGCTTCCCAGTGTTGTTCGAAGATCAAAGGTAAAAAATCAGATAACCCTGGACAAAACGCAAGGGCTTGAAAGTGGTAGTTCTGAGTTGTTGGAAGCCTTTTTTCAGACACCCAATGGCAAGACTACACAAAGGGTGATTGAGGATTTTGGTCTTATTGCGACGTCGGTAACAACAGAGTTGAATGGCAAAGACTTGGATTTTGTCGTAGCGGTTAAGCCGGTTGGTAGTTATAAAATTATTGTTCACTCTTCGCTGAAATCTATAACTAGGAAGCCGGTATCGAAAGTTATAAAAGTTCCAGCAATTTAGATTGGAGTGGCTTAACAGAAAAGCCCCCAACCAACCCACTGCGGATAGGGACGCAGTGGGCTGAATGGGGGCAATTTTTACCAGTCGCTTACTGCGCGATAGTCTTCACCGCAACCCCACGCTCAACCGGCGTCGAGCGCCCGTAGATATCCTCAAACCGCTCGATATCGTCCTCACCCAGATAGCTCCCCGACTGCACCTCGATGATTTCCAACGGAATTTTCCCCGGGTTGCGCAAACGGTGAACCGAAGCGATCGGAATATAGGTCGACTGGTTCTCGGTCAGCAGGAACACGTTCTCGTCACAAGTCACTTCAGCGGTGCCGCTGACCACGATCCAGTGCTCGGCACGGTGGTGGTGCATCTGCAGCGACAGGCAAGCGCCCGGTTTGACCGAGATGTGCTTGACCTGGAAGCGCCCGCCCATGTCCACCGAGTCGTAGGAGCCCCACGGACGGTAGACCTCGCAGTGGTTCTGGGTTTCGCTGCGGCCCTGTTCGTTGAGGGTGTTGACCATCTGCTTCACGCCTTGGACCTTGTCCTTGTGGGCGATCATCATGGCGTCCTTGGTTTCGACCACGACGATGTTTTCCAGGCCGATCACCGACACCAGTTTGCCGTTGCCGTGGATCATGCAGTTTTTGCTGTCCTGGATCACCACGTCGCCTTTGGTGACGTTGCCGTTGGCGTCCTTTTTATTGACTTCCCACAGCGACGACCAGCAGCCGACATCGCTCCAGCCAGCGGTCAGCGGCACGACGCAGGCGCGTTGGGTTTTTTCCATCACCGAGTAGTCGATGGAATTGTCCGGGCAGCAGGCGAAGGTGGCTTCGTCGAAGGTGATGGTGTCGGCATCCTGATGGCTGCGTTCCAGGGTCAGCAGGCAGGTGTCGTAGATGTCCGGATCGTGCTTCTTCAGCTCTTCGAGGAAGCGGCTGGCGCGGAACAGGAACATGCCGCTGTTCCAGAAGTAACCGCCGGACTGGACGAACTCGGTGGCGCGCTTCACGTCGGGTTTTTCGACGAAGTGCGAGACACGGCTGACGCCTTCAGGCAGCAGCGAGTCGTTGGTCGACTTGATGTAGCCATAACCGGTTTCCGGCTTGGTGGCCGGTACGCCGAACAGCACCATTTCACCGTTTTCGGCGGCGACGGTGGCCAGGGCCAGGGCGCGCTGCAGGGCTTTCTGGTCTTCCAGCACGTGGTCGGCCGGCAGTACCAGCATCAGCTCGTCGCGACCTTCACTGACCAGCATCATCGCGGTCAGGGCCACGGCCGGCGCGGTGTTGCGGCCGAACGGTTCCATCAGGATGCGTTGGGTTTCCAGTTTGCGCGCCGCCAATTGCTCGTTGACGATGAAGCGGTGGTCCTTATTGCAGACCACGATTGGCGAGTCCATGCCTTCGAACACCAGGCGTTCCAGGGTTTGCTGGAAGAGGGTGTGTTCGCCGGTCAGGGCCAGGAACTGCTTAGGGAATTGTTTGCGGGAAAGCGGCCAAAGACGTGAGCCACTACCACCTGACAAGATCACCGGAATCATGTTGTTACTCCTTGAATATCGATTGGTTAGAGCTACTGCGTTCTGTCGTTTCACTCTTGTTTTTGTTTCGTGTCTGAACGGTCACTCCGGATCCTGTGGGAGCTGGCTTGCCTGCGATGGCGGTGTATCAGTCAACATCAGAGCTGAATGTAAGACCGCTATCGCGGGCAAGCCCGCTCCCACAGGGAGGTGTGTCAGTTCAAAAATTCTTTAGCGCGTCGACACCGGGCGTTTCACCCAGACCGGCGACAGGCTGCTGCCGCTGCCGGTGACGTACAGCACCGCGGCTTCACCGCGTTCCAGGGCGACCGGTTTCACATCGCCGACTTTGGTGGTGCCGTCATAGAGCGCCAGGCTGACTTTCACCGGGTTGATTTCACGCTCGCCGCGACCTTTGGGCGCAACGTTCGGAACCACGTCGGTCTTGCCATCGGCGGTCTTCAGGGTCAGCGCCTTGTCGCTGAGGTTTTGCACGCGTACCAGGGACTTCTGCTTGTTCTTGAACGGCGGCTCTTCGATCAGTTGCGGTGCGCCGCTGGCGTTGTTGACCAGGGTGTAATAGTGGTCGCCGGCCAGTTTCACCGGCAGGCTCTGGCTACCGACCTTGGCGCTGTAGTCGCCGCCCGGCATGAAGCTGAAGTCACTGCTCGACAGTGGCGCGACGTCGCTCAGGTTGGTGCTGCCGACGGTGGCGCTGACTTCGGAGTTGCTCGCGTTGTAGATACGCACGAAGGTCGAGCCTTTCGGTGCGGTCGGGCCGTACAGGGCGGCGTCGCCACCGGCGAAAGCCTGTACCGACAGCACGCTGAGGCCGGCAACCAGGGCAAAGCTTTTAGCGAGACGACGAGGAGTTGTAGTGAAAGTCATGGTGTACCTCTCTTTCAGTTTTGCGCCCGGTCGGGCGTCTCGGATTTGTTGTTGATGGCTACGTTTTGTTGGCGGGCGCCGGCTTGTTTAAGCTCTGCGACCCACTGCGGGTCGGCGTCGCCGATTTCGTTGTTCACAGGCAGATATCGTTCAGGGAACTCCCAGATCAGCACCTGTGGCGGGCTGTTCTTGAAGGCATCGCTCTTGAGGTAGCTGAGCATCGGCAGAATCGGGCCGTGGCCGTCTTCGGCGTAATTGACCACGTCGCTGTTCAGCGCTTGCTTGAGCGCACCGACGAAGTTCCAGTTGGGGTTGGCGCTGTAGCTGGTGCCGATCAGGGCCACCGGCACTTCGGTGTTGGCGAACAGCGCGTCGTCGCCGGCGGGCTGGTCTTCAGCCGCGACCGTATTGCGCTTTTGCAATTGCTCCTGTTTAGGCATCAGGTTTTCGAACAGCGGGTCCAGTGGCAGGAACAGACGCAGGTCGCCCTTGTGCGTAATGGTCTCCGCAGGTTCAGTGACGAAACGCTGCGGCTCGCCGCTCAGCGGGTAGTTGTCGGCAATGGTCCTGGCCAGACGATTGGCGGCGATCTCGGCGCCTTGCGGGGTCCAGTGGGTGTCGGTGCGCAGGAACACTTGCTGGCCATCCTGCTTGGCCTGTTGCAGCGGGCCGAGCAGGTCAGGGGCCGGAATCCGGTCGGCAGCCAGGCGCTGGTGGAAGTCCTTGTAGAGGTTGGCGTGAATGCTCGCCGGTTTCACTTCACCGAGGTGTTCCGGGTACAGGCGTACCTTGGCCGGCACCACTGCCATCACCAGTTGCACGCCTTTTTCCTTCAAGGTCTGGCGCACGCCTTCGACCAGCGCGTAGTTGCCTTGCAGGTTCAGCTCTTCGTTGACCACCGGGTGGAATTCTTCATCGCTATACAACCACTGGTCGCGACCGAGCACCACGCCCGGACGACCTTCGTTGAACAGTTTGAAATCCAGCGCGGCCCAGAGGTTGGTGCCCAGGCGCTTGATCGGGAACTCGTCGTCGTAGTGCGTTTCCACGGCCTTGGTCCAGCGACCGTTGAGCACCGTCGCATCGGCGTTGGTGCTGAAGCCGAAGAAGCTGCGCACCGACCACAGACCGAGCACCAGCAGGGTCACCAGGAACAGCGCGATGTAGAAGATGCGTAATGAGCGGGTCATGGTCAGATCCCTCAGAACTGGAAGTAAAGGAACGGCGAGAAGCTTTGCGCCGAGAGTTTGAGAATCGAGGCGATGAACAGCAGCAGCACCAGTGCACGCATCACGTAGCGCGACCAGTCAGCGGTCCAGTAGGCCGGTTGTACCTGGGCTTCGACGCCGACGGTGTAGCCAGGCTGATGGATGCTCGCCGGGTTATCCCCAGGCACGGCCTTGATCGTTCCCGGCGTCGCAGCGGCCGGGCCATCAGAATCGACGTTCACTGCAGGCTTGGTCTTGACCGGAGGCTGATTGGTGTAGAAATCCCGCAGGCCGAAGAACGCCAGGGTCACGTAAGCCACGATCAGGGTTGCCACTTGCAGACCGGTGAGGCTGGCCTGGTTGAGTTCCGACAGCGACCAGTCGCCGAAGCTGAACATCGCGCCGTACATGCGACCGGCGACGTGCAGGTTTTCCGCGCGGAAGATCACCCAGCCCATCACCACCAGCAGGAAGGTCAGTGCCCAGCGGATCGGGTTGAAGCTGCGCGGCGAGGTGTTCAGGCCAATGGCTTTTTCAATCGCCAGCCACATGCCGTGCCACGCACCCCAGACGATGTAGGTGATGTTCGCGCCGTGCCACAGACCACCCAGCAGCATGGTCAGGAACAGGTTGCGATAGGTCATCAGCGTGCCCTTACGGTTACCGCCGAGGGTGATGTACAGATAGTCACGCAGCCAGGTCGACAGGCTGATGTGCCAGCGCCGCCAGAACTCGGTGATCGACTGGCTGACATACGGCTGCTTGAAGTTTTCCATGAAACGGAAACCCATCATCAGGCCCAGGCCGATGGCCATGTCGCTGTAACCGGAGAAGTCGAAATACAGCTGCGCGGTGTACGCCAGCGCGCCGAGCCAGGCATCGCCCGTGGTCGGGTTTTGCAAGGCGAAGCAGTGGTCGGCCACCACCGCCAGGGTGTCGGCGATGAAGACTTTCTTGATGAAACCCTGCATGAACCGCGTGCAGCCCTCGGAGAACTTGTCGAGGGTGTGGGTGCGGTTGTTGAACTGGTCGGCCAGGTCGCGGAAACGCAACACGGGGCCGGCGATCAAGTGCGGGAAGATCGCCACGAACGCCGCGAAGTCGATCAGGTTGCGGGTCGCCGGGGTGTCACCACGGTAGACGTCGATGATGTAGCTGATGGACTCGAAGACGTAGAACGAGATCCCGATCGGCAGCAGTACGTGGGTCAGGATGAAGGGCTCCAGGCCCACCGACGTCATCATTGCGTTGATGCTGTCGACGCCGAAGTTGGCGTACTTGAAGTAGCCGAGGATGCACAGGTCGACGGCCACGCCGAGCAGCAGCCAGTGCTGCGCCGGTTTGGTCCTGACCCCGGCGGCACCGACTTTCAGGCCGATCCAGTAGTTCCACAGCGTGACACCGGCGAACAGCGCGAGGAAGTCCACACGCCACCAGGCGTAGAACACGTAGCTGGCAATCAGCAGCAGCAAATTGCGATAGCGTTGCCCGCTCAGGTAGTACAAGCCGAGAAAGATCGGCAAGAACAAAAACAGGAACACGTTGGACGAAAAAACCATCCCGATCTCTCCTTGTTTGAACCAACAGTCAAGGGCCAACGGCCCCCCCAAACCCCCCACAAAAAATCCGGAGGATGTATTGCATGCTGCGCACTTACCTGTGGCGAGGGAGCTTGCTCCCCTAAAACCTGATGACGCGGTGTATCAGTCAATCCGCGTTCACTGGGTTACGACTGCTTCGCAGCCGAGCGGGAGCAAGCTCCCTCGCCACAAGGAATACAGCCAGCCTTAAGAACCCTTGCTGCCCTTTTCATTGGCCGGGTCGTAGACCTTGGTCAGGTCACCGCCGAGGCGGAAGGTCTTGAACGGTTGCATCTTGTGCTTCTTCGCCAGCACCTCGGGCGAGCAGGTGTAGAGCGAGCAGAACGGTTCGAGCCAGGCGAATTTCATGTCCTCTTTCAGGTCGGTCATGTCCTGTTCCTTGCCGTTCTTTTCCTCGAACTCATCCGGGTCTTTCACCCCGGACAGCACCCGGTCACCCAGGCGCTTCAGTGCGCCATTGTTTTCCTGACGCAGATCCACACCGTTGACCTGGGCGAAACTGGCGATCATCGCCAGCGGCGGCAGGGCGTAGTTGTGGTAGGCCAGGGCCCGTTGCTGACGCTTGAGTTCGTTGGGCAGGTAGCCGTCGGCGTCGACCTGATTGGCGCCGACCTTGTATTCCTTCACCGCCCAGTCGAACAGGTCGCGGCGGTTGGTGGCGACGGAAGTGGCCATCACCGACCACGCCGCCCAGTACGAGTGGTTGTTGGTCTGGTCGAGCGGCAGGTTGTCCCAGTCGCTGACCACCTGGTCGGCCATCTTGCTGAACCAGGCTTCGATCAACTGCGCTTGCTGTTGATGGGTGGCCAGCGGGTGGGAGTCGGAAAACTTCAGGCGGATATACGCCGAAGCCATGCTGCCCAGCGCCCATTTGCGCATCGATTTGCCGGTGTGGTTGAAGTCCTTGGACATCAGCGCGTCAGCCTGGGCCCAGGCCGTCAGCCAGCTCAACGTGCATTCCAGTTGTTCCGGGCGGCCGTCACGCATGAACTGCATCACGCGCTTGCTGGTGCCGCGCTCGATCTTGGTGATGTCGGCGGTGCTTTCGCGGAAGGCTTTTTCCGACTGCACGTTCAGGGTCGCGCGGGCCTTGTCCGAACCTTCGTACTTGCTGCGAAATTGCAACGAGCCGGTGTACGGCGTCGGCATTGCATCGCAGCCTTCGCTCTTGTCGCCCGTCTTGAATTTATCCACAGGCGCAAAATAGCCCTGGGGTGGACGCAGTGGCGCCGCCGCTTGCGTGGCCCCGGCGAACATCGCCAGGCTCAAGAGCGTCGGTGCCAACAGAGTTGAAAATTTCGGATAGCGCATAGCAGACCTCATTGCCCGACCGAAGCAGTACGCTGTTCGGCGCCCGGGAATACGTTGCGTTTGCAGATTTTCGCTTCGACTTTCTGTGGCGCGGCACCGGCTTCGGGGCCCTGGACTTCAACGGCCAGCAGGTTCTGCGAGGCCCAGTCTTCGTCCGTGCGCAACTCGAAAGCGAAACGCCCGTCAGTCTCGGAGGTTTCCGGTTTGTCGATCTTGATATCCTCGTGGCGACCGTTCATGTACCAGAGGGTGGCTTGCAGGGTTTTCACCGAGGTGTCGGCGAAGCGGATGTCGACCTGATGACTACCGTTGCGCAGGTCCATGTTCTTGCTGTTGACCATCAACTCGTTTTTGCCCGGCTTGAGCGTGGCGCTGCCGGACATCTGTGCATCCTTGCCTTCGCAACCGTTGTCCAGCAGCGCCATCATCTGGCGGTAGATGGTTTCCTGGTCGAGGCGGTACAGCGGCGAGAATTCCCAGATGAGAATCTTCGGCGGGTTCTTCTGGAACTCGTCGCTGCCCAGGTACTGCAGCATCGAACCTTCCAGGCCGCCGCCGGGGAACGCCACGTTGAGAATGTCGGCGCCGATTGCCTCTTCGAGGAAACCGGCGAAGTTGTAGTTCTTGCCGCTGTGGGAGGTACCCACGAGGGTGATTTGCGGGTTGCCGGAGTCGCCGAACAAATCGCCATCGCCCGCTTCGCCCTTCGGCTCGGTGGTGAACTGATCCATGTACTGGATCGCGTAGCTGGTGCCACAGAGTTGACCGGCCATGTTGTGCAAGGTTCCGGTCTTGCCCATGCGACCCGACTTTTTGGTCTCGAATTCGCGCTTGGGAATGTCGGCGAATTCAGGCAGCTGCTTGACTTTTTCGGCGACGATTTTCGCCGTGCGCTGGGCACCGTACGGGGTCCAGTGCTGGTCGCCACGGAAGTAGAAATCGTGGGCTGGCAGGGTGTCGGGCAACGACTCGTTGGTCAGTGGCGACAGGTCTGGGACCACGTAGCCCATCTGCGCGAAACGACCGAGCATGGACTGGTAGTTCCTCAGCGCCTTGTCGAAGTCGAAGCTGGCTTTCTCCGCCGGGTTGAGCTTGTTGCGGTTCACCAGGCCACGGGTCGGCTGGTACACGACAACCAGTTCCACGCCTTTGCTCTTGAAAGCATCGTGCAGTTGTTTCATGCGTTTGTAGCCGGCGGGCGTGGTGTCGAATTCGGTGCGCAAGTCTTCTTGCGTACGGAACAGCCAGTCACCCTGGGCCTGCACCAGCGTGGTGAAGTTCTGCTGATAACGGGTGGTGTAGTTCTTCGGATCGTGAGCAGCCGGACACAGGCTGCAGCACGGTTCTGCGGTGAAGCTCGGCGCTTTGATTTCGTCGGCGCGAACACCGCCGCTGGCCGCGAGAATGCCGGCGGTCAGGGCCGACAGGCTGAGTAATTTGATCAAGTGTGGGTGCATAAGATTATCCTCAGTCCCGCATTTCGGTCTGGCGTTCGACAGGGTCGATCAGCACGGCTTTCTGCTGGCGCACCAGCAGGTCGAGAATTTCATCCTGGCGCTCGCCGAGGATGCCGGTGAAGCTGATGCCGCTGGCCTTGGCTGGCGCGAGCATCGACACGCGATACAACTCGACACTCAGCGGCGAGTCGATGGACAGCGGCCCGCTGCCGTTGGCCGCCAGTTCACCGCCGACCACGATCAGCGACACCTGGGCGTCGAACGGGTCGAGCTTGATGTCACGGTCGGTGTTGCTCAGGTCCTTGATGTGCCCGTAGACACCGGTCAGGCCGTTGGCCATGGCGACGTTTTCGTACAGGCGAATGTTCACGCTGTTACGAATGCGGATGCCGTGGCGCTTGTTGCTCAACACGCGGTTGCCCCACAGCAGGTTGTCGGCACTCTCGTAGAGGGTGATGCCGTCGGTGTGGTTCTGGTAGATCTCGTTGTGGGCAATCAGGTTGTTGACGCTGTTACGGTCGATCACCAGCCCCGAGAGGTGGTTGTCGTAGCTGCGGTTGTTGAAGATGAAGCTGTCGTTGACCTCACGGGAAATAATGATCCCGTGCTTCTTCTTGGTACCAAACACCGTGTTGTCGGCAATGATCAGACCGTGGGAACGGTCGTGCGGGTCAATGCCGTAGACGATGTTGTCTTTGTAGGTGTTGCCCTTGACCACGAAGTCGCGGGTTTCATAGCAGTAGAAGCCGTACCACATGTCCGAGAATTCGGAGCCGACGATCCAGCCGGTCGGCTCAGGACGCTTGAGCACCTTGGCCATGTTCGGCGTGTACTGGGAAATACTCACGCCGTAGGACTTACTGTTGGCGTAGCCGAAACTGGCGATCTTGCTGTTGGCGATGTAGGTCTCGGTGCCGCCCCAGGACAGCAGGAACGGACGGAATTCCTTGGGCGAAGTGAACGTCGCCGGACCGTTGTCCTTCTCGCGCCAGCCAGTGATTTTGGTATCGCGAACAAACAACTGGCCGTCGTTGACCAGGAACGTACCGGCCTCCTGGGACAGGCGCAGTTCCTGGGTCTGCTTGTCGATTTCCAGAATGCCGTGACGACCGACCACGATCGGCAGCCGGGAGAGGAACACACCCGGCGAGGTTTCGCTGAAGTACTGCTTGGGCAGCTTCTTCGCCAGATCCTTGAGGTTCATGTAGCCGTCATCGACGAAGATCGCCTGGGGGATGCCGTGCTGACGCACCACCCACTCGGCCATCTTGTTGTCGCCACCGATGAAGTCCTTCAGGGCGTCTTCCTGCATCATTCGGCGCACGCTGATCTTGCCGGCCTTGCTGCGCACGATTTTCGCGGCGATGGCCTCGGCGGTGTAGCCGGAAACGTCCGGCAGCTTCGGCGTGGCCAGTTCCAGCGGCGCGGTCGGTGCGCTGCTGACGGTGTAGGTCTTGGCCTGTTGCAGTTCCTTGGCGATGGTGGCCGGACGCGCCGGTTTGGCAGGCGCTGCCGGCTCCACGTTGGCGAAGGCGGCCGAGCTTGCCAGCAGCATCGCGCCGGCCAGCAAGGTGAGCGAACCTCGCTTCGAATTGTTCATGTCGGGCACTCCCTTCGCGGTTTGCATCAGAAGCGCCAGACCACGTCGATGAACGCGCGGTGCATGTACGAATCGACCTGACTGCCATAGGCATCGCCCGGCTTGAACACGCCGCCACGGAAGCGCACCAGGGCCGAAGGCTCGTCGATCGCCTGACTCATCGACGCAGGCAACAAGCCTTGCTTGAAGTACTTGGTCACTACCAGGTCCATTTCCTGACCGAGGTCTTTTTCACCATCGTTCAGCGGCAGCGAAGTGCTGGAGAGGATCGCGCCGGTGACGTCGTCGGTGTTGTTCTCGACGGCGTTGATGCCATTGCTGCCGACTGGCTTGTTGCCGTCGACGCGCCAGAACTTGTGGTAGATCAGGCTGGCGTCGTATTCGTCGTTGAGCATCCACGAACCGAACAGGGTGGCCGATTGCATGTTGTTCATTTCGCCACGGAAGGCTTCGCCGAAACGGTGCACTCGCGAGCGGGTGCCGGTGTAGTTCGAGCGGTTGCTTTCCAGGCCGTTCTGTTCGTAATCGGCGCTGGCGCGGGCATAGGCGGCACCGACTTGCCATTGCGGATCGAGGCGCAAACGCACGCCGACATCGGTGGCCCAGCCGTTGAGGTCTTCACCGCGCTTGGCTTCAGCCGGCGACGTGCCATCGGCGTTCAGCGGGTTGACCTTGTCGATGTCGCCGCTCATGCCGGTGATGCTGCCCCAGTAATTGACCGTGTTGGTGTTGCGCCAGTTGTAGGCGTCGCTGTCGGCGGTCAGGCCGAGCCAGCTAATGTCACCGTTCTGTTTCTTGTCCAGCGAATCAGCCGGCACACCTGGCTCCGGGAAGTCGAGCTTGCCGTTGTCGTGGGTGTGATGACCGCGAATGCCGACCCAGTTGCCGGGTGTCCACTGGTACGCGGCATCGGCGTAGGCGTGCAGGCGATCCTTGTCTTGCGGCGACAGTTCCTTGAGGTCGGTGCGGTACTCGCTGAAGCGTTCGGCGATACCGACGTTGGCGCGCAGCAGGGTGGTGTCGAAGGTCCAGTTCAGGGCTTCGATGTTGGTATCGCGCCATTGGCCGTCGTCGTTGCGCAGGCGCTGGCGACCGAGTTTCAGGATCTCGCCGGGGTAGGGCGTGAAGCCGCTGTAGCCAACCCAGAACTCACGCATGGCCAGGTAGTTTTTCTTGGTCTGGCGATCATTGTTGTCAGTGTTCTCGGCGCCATCGGATTGTTGCAGGGTGTCGGTCTCGATGATGTCGGTGGACGTCACCGCCTGACCCATGGCGTAGGCGCTCCACGCGCCGCTTTCACCGTAGACCCACGGGCGCAGGTCGAGGCCGACGCCGTTGACGTCGCCGCCGGGAGCGGTGCCGAGGTCGCGGTCGTCTTCTGACTGACCGGTGATTTTCACTTCCAGGCCAAAGTTCTTGGTTTCTTCAGTCATCGCAGCAAGCGTCGGGCAAGACCAGATCAGCGCGAATGTCAGGCCAATGCCGGCCTTCATGAATGGATTCAACTTCATTGGGATTCCTCGCCATCTTCTTCTTGCAGGGCATGCAGTTCCGGCGTGTTCGGGCTCAGGGCACCGCGCACGGCCTGTTCTTGTTTCAACAGGCGTTGGGCTTCGGCCAACCGGTCGGGCGGCAGTTGCGTTTGGATTGTTTGCGCAAGCTCGGTGGCTTGCGGAGTGTTCTGGGCCAGGGCCAGTTGGCTGAAGACGTAGGCGTTCAGCGGATCAGGCTTGGTGCCCTTGCCTTGGGAAAACAGTTGGGCAATGGCGAAGTCGGCGCTGTTCTGGCCGTTGCGCGCAGCGGTCAACAGATGGTCGAGGGCCTTCTGCGGATAGACCTTGCCCAGGTAGCCACGGCGATAGATCTGGCCGAGGTAGTAATCGGCAGCGACTTCGCGGCCAACGGCTTTCTGGAAGTGCGCTTCGGCGACCTTGGCGTCAGCCGGCACCAGTTTGCCTTCGAAGTAGAGCTTGCCCAGCAACAGCTCGGCGCGTGGCTGGTCGGCGGCGCGACCGTTGTCCAGGTACTTCATCATCTGGTCGACGTCGCCCAGTTCGGGGAAGTCGTAGAGCAGTTGTGCGAGGGTGACCCACGACGCCGGGTAGCCCGGTGCGATCGGTTCGAGCAGCGACTGCGCGGTTTTCTCGTCAGTCTTGCCCAGGGATGCATCGGCGAGCACACGGGCGACGCTGTCGACGCGCTGCGCCGAAACGCTGCCGCGGGCGTGCGCCGCTTGCATCTGCTTGATCAGCTCGGCCTGTTGCTCTGGCTTGGCCTGTTTCTGATAGACCGTGGCCAGTTCGACGTAGCAGATATCGCTGGTGTTGAGCGCGGCTTTGCAGATTTTTTCCACGTCATCCAGATGCTGGTCGTAAGTGCCCTGGGTGCGATAGAGCAGCACCTGCGCCAGACCTGCTTCCGGTTTGTTCTCGGCACGCCATTGGCTGATCTGCTGCTGCGCATTCACGTTGGGAAAGCTGTGCGGGTATTGCAGGTACAACATCGCCAGCGGGATCAGCGTGTTGCCTTCACCTGCGGCGGCGGCTTTTTTCAACAGGGTTTCGGCTTCGTGTTGTTCCGCTTCGGTGGAACCGGGCTTGGCCACCAGCAGACGACCGAGGCGTGCCTGGGCGCGTGGCGAAACGCTGGCCGCGGCGCGGTAAGTCGCCTCGGCCTGTTTCATCTGCGCCGGGTCACGGCTGTCGACTTGGATATCGGCCAGACCGACCTGCGCTTCGCTGTAGCCCAGGTCTGCCAGTTGCCGGTAGTTCGCCGCGGCAGTGGTGGTGTCACCGCGCTTGAGCGCTTCGTTGGCCAGGCGCTGGTCGGGGAGACCGGCGCAACCGGCCAGGCTCACCGCCAATGCCACTGCACACAGAGACCCCATGTGGGAGCGAGCTTGCTCGCGAAAGCGGTGTGTCAGCAAGCATTGATTCTGAATGTTCAACCGCATTCGCGAGCAAGCCCGCTCCCACAGGGGCTGCGGCGTGTTTTGAGTTTTTGTGATAGTCACAGGCATGTCCTCGACTTAAAGACCGACAGCCATGGCTTTGTCGATCAGCCAGTTCAGGTTCGGGCCACGGTCGCTGTTGACTTCCACCGGGCGGCCGGCGAGGGAGCTGTCCAGGGTTTCGTCCGGCTGGATCAGCACGCGGATGTCCGAAGACAGGTCGGCGCTTTTCAGGCTGGTGCTGCTGACGATCTTGCCGGTGCGGCTCTTGTCCTCGCCGGCGATCTGGAAGCGCACCGAAGTGCCCGGGCGCACGTCGCCGAACTGGCGATAGGAGAAGCGCGCTTCAACATTGGCTTCGCTGTTGCGCGGCACCAGTTGGAAGATCACGTCGCCCTTGCTGGCGTACTGACCGTTGGCGACCATTTGCTGGGCCACGGTGCAGTCGCAAGGCGAGGTCAGGGTGCCGGTCATCTGCTTGCCGAACAGTTCTTCAACCTTGGCCGGTTGCAGTTGGTCTTCGTCCAGATGGCCCTTGAGCACGTCGAGCATGCTGGTGCTGAAGGTCGCCAGCGGTGCGCCCTTGGCGGCCACGCCGTCGGATTTCACCAGGCTCTGCACGGTGCCGTCGCGGGGCATGGTGATGTTCACGCCCGGCACGCTGACCAGGCCGGCCTGGGCGTGGCTGACGAAGTACATGCCGTACACCGATTTGAAGACAAAGCCGAATGCAGCCACGCCGACAACGAAGATCCCCAGGCTGAAGGTTACGGCTTTCAGGCGTCCGAACGCGGTCATGCCGTGGCCGCCGTCCTTCATCTTGCGCGCCTTGGTGAAGTTGTCGCGCTGCAGGGTCGCCAGCATTTCACCGACGCTGACGATGTCGCCAGCCAGGTGCGAAGTGATCAGGTGGCGCAGGGTCGAGATGTCCCGTGGTTCCAGGTTCTGGAACTGGCAGCCGGCGCGTCCGGTCTCGCGATCGAAGGAGCGGACCTGCAACTCGACGTCCATGGCCAGGCCGAGGTTGTCGATGACGAATTGCAGGCGGGCCTTGTACACGTCACCCATCTTCAGCGGCAATTGACCGGCGTTGAACGCCAGGCCACCGGCGGACAGGTCGATCACCCGGGCTTCGACCGGCGTCCGGTCAGGGCCGAAGAAACGCAACTTGGCCGGGATTTTCACTCGGGCGTGTTGGCGCTGGGCTTCGGATTCGTGCACTACGTTGGCGTTGACGGCGGTATTCATAGGGGGCGTTTTCCTAGTTAATTCAGGCGAGTTCGGTCAGACCATCAACAGCAGCACGGCGACAAAAATGCTGCCGGCAGAGAAGGTCATGGTCCGAGACGACCAAGTGTTGAACCAACGTTGAAAGCTGGCGAGATCACGGGTCAGAGACGTGGGTTGGCGAGTCCAGGACTGTTGGTCGAGGCGGAAGAACACGTAGATCTTCACCAGCGCGCCGACGATCTGGTTGTAATAGAGAATCGCCGGATAGGCCGGGCCGATCCGGTGTCCGGAGCACGACAGCAACAAGGTCAGGATGAACCGGGTGATGCCGATCCACAGCAGGTACACCAGGATGAACGCGGTGCCGTACTTGAAGCTGGCGATCAACGCCACGGTCAGGCCCAGCAGCGAGGTCCACATCGATACGCGCTGATCGAACAGCACCACCGAAGTGAACACGCCGAGGCGTTTGATCCCCAGGCCCAAGGCACGGGAGTTCTGCCGCAGGTTGTTGCCGTACCAGCGGAACATCAGTTTGCGGCTGGCCTTGATGAAGCTCTTTTCCGGCGGGTGTTCAACGGTGTTGATCGCCGCGTCGGGCACGTAGAACGTGTCGTAGCCCAGGCGCATCAGGCTGAACCAGCTCGACTTGTCGTCACCGGTGAGGAACTTGAAGCGACCCAGGCGCCAGTGTTGCAGCGAGTCGCTTTCCACGTCGGCGATGAAGTCCGGGTTGGTGACCACGGTGGCGCGGAACACCGACATGCGGCCGGTCATGGTCAGCACGCGCTTGGACAAGGCCATCGAGCACATGTTGATGTGGCGCTGGGCGAAACGCAGCTTGTGCCATTCGCTCATGATGTAGCCGCCGCGCACTTCGCAGAACTCGTTGGTGGTCAGGCCACCGACGTTGCCGAACAGCTGGAACCACGGCACGGTCTTGAGCACCACGCCTTCGGCCAGCACGGTGTCGCCATCGATCACCGCGACGACGGCGCGATCATCCGGCAGGTGCCGGGAGATGGCGCGGAAGCCATAGGCCAGGCCGTCGCGTTTGCCGGTGCCGGGAATGCGCACGAAGTCAAGCTTGACCCGGGACGGCGGGTTCATCCGGTTCCACAGGCTTTTGACCAGAAGCTCATCGGACATTTCCACGATGGAGCAAACCACGGTGGTCGGCAGGCCGCAGTCGATGGCTTCGCGGATCACCGAGCTGTAGACCTGCGCGGTGGTCAGGGCGTCGATGCGGAAGCTGGTGACCATCAGGAACACGTGGGACGGGTCAGCCGCTTTGCCCAGCTTGCGCACTTTGCGCCGCAGGTACGGGTAGACGATGTACAGAAAAATCATGCCGCGCACAAAGTGCGTGGCACCCATCGAGTAGCGCCAGATACCGACGATACCGATCAGGAAAATGAAGTCCTTCGACTCAGAGTCGAACGTGGACACGGGCAACGCCATGGCGAGGCCCATCAGTAAACTCAGGTAGAACAGCCACCCGGCGGCCTGGAGTAGGCCGTGCTTTAGCCTGTGCATAATCGGAATCCTAAAGTCAGTTGCAAGCCCCAAGCTTCAAGCCCCAAGCGAGGAGCTTTGAACTTGCGGCTTGGAGCTTGAAGCTTGCGGCTGCTTTACCAGCAGATACCTTCGGCCCGGCTATTCGTGCTGGTGGCCTTGGACATGAAACCAACCAGGTCGATCACCTGCTTGCCGTGTGGAACGTCCTTCACCAGGGCGCGGAATTTCTCGTCACGGTTGCCGAGGATGATCACGTCGGAGTTGTTGATCACCGCGTCGAAGTCGGAGTTGAGCAAGGACGAGACGTGAGGAATCTTCGACTCGATGTAGTCCTTGTTCGCACCGTGAACGCGGGCGTACTCGACGTTGCTGTCGTAGATGCTCAGGTCGTAGCCCTTGCCGATCAGCATTTCCGCCAGGTCGACCAGCGGGCTTTCGCGCAGGTCGTCGGTGCCGGCCTTGAAGCTCAAGCCCAGCAGGGCGACTTTGCGTTTGTCGTGGCTGGAAACGATGTCGAACGCGTTCTGCACCTGGGATTCGTTGCTGCGCATCAGCGAGTTGAGCAACGGGGCTTCCACGTCCAGGGAACTGGCGCGGTAGGTCAGGGCACGCACGTCTTTTGGCAAGCACGAGCCGCCGAAGGCGAAGCCTGGGCGCATATAGTACTGGGACAGGTTGAGGGTCTTGTCCTGGCAGACCACGTCCATCACTTCGCGACCGTCGACGCCGACCGCCTTGGCGATGTTGCCGATTTCGTTGGCGAAGGTGACCTTGGTGGCGTGCCACACGTTGCAGGTGTACTTGATCATCTCGGCGACCGCGATGTCCTTGCGGATGATCGGTGCGTCGAGCTCTTCGTACAGCGATTGCAGAACGTCGCCGGAAGCCTTGTCGAACTCGCCGATGACGGTCATTGGCGGCTGGTCGTAGTCGGCGATAGCGGTGCTTTCGCGCAGGAACTCAGGGTTCACGGCCACGCCGAAATCAACACCGGCCTTCTTGCCGGAGCAGTCTTCGAGAATCGGGATGACCACGTTGGCCACGGTACCCGGCAGCACGGTGCTGCGTACGACGATGGTGTGGCGGGTGGTCTTGTCACGCAGGACAAAACCGATTTCGCGGCACACTGCCTCGATGTAGTTCAACTCCAGATCGCCGTTCTTTTTGCTCGGCGTGCCCACGCAGATCATCGACAGGTCGGTGTCGCGAATCGCCTCGGCGAAGTTGGTGGTGCCACGCAGACGACCGGTCTGGATGCCCTGCGCCAGAAGTTCGCCCAGGCCTGGTTCAACGATCGGCGATTTGCCGGCATTGATCATATCGATCTTGTCTTTGGCCACATCGACGCCAACGACGTCATGGCCCCGTGCAGACAGGCAACCGGCACATACTGCGCCGACGTAACCCAAACCAAAAATGCTGATGCGCATCGCAATTACCTCTGTATTGATCAAGCCATTAGATGGCCGGAGTTAATGGTGTTCAGCGTGTTTTAATGCACTCGCAAGTGTGCCTTACAGGCGCAACAATGCCGTGTGCTGGCATATAAGTTACGAGTGTCTAAATAAATGCACTCAAGGTGTGCGCAACTAGGCCTTGTTGTTATGATTTGCCCTGTTATGCAGCCGATCCTCCTTTCAGAAGGATGCAGGTGCAACGGCCTTGCACGCTTGATGTCAGGCACGAAAGCCCGTGGATCAAGCGGTTGGGTGCTCGGGTGAGCACGTTTATAGGGGCGCTGCCGTGGCCTTGTAGGGGATAGCCATACTGCGTTATCTCCTCTCCGATTGCCGTTGTCCAAATCAGTGATTAGTCAGGGCAAGTTAATATTACAACTTGACTACATGAATCGCTTATCTGCGTAAGTTATCTCGTACACGCTCGGCGAGAATCGTTACCGGTGGTATGAGCGGCGCGTTTGGACATAGTTCCAGTCCGCTCATCGTCAAATCTGAAATTTCTTGAAATATTGAGAAAGATGGCACTGCTCTCAAATTGATAGCACTTGCCGTTTCGCCCTTTATATATAGGCGGATCATTGGGGGGGATATTTTTTTGCCACTACTGTTAAAAAAAGTCAGTGCCACTACGCAAAAAAATGTTCGAAGTCGAGTGAAACTAAAGTTAGAAAATTGGGCGATGTATTTTTGGCGCCATAAATATGGCGAAAAGGCGGGGAAGGTTGAAGTGAATCAAGGGTCGGCGCACGAGAGTTGTGGAGATCGTGCGCCGACTGGGTGCATCACTCTGGTGCGTGATCGCGCAGAAACACCAGATTGTCCGGTTTGGATTGTTCGGCGCTGTAGCGATAGCCTTGAACGTCGAACTGCTTGAGGGTGGCCGGGTCGTTGATGCGTTCTTCGATGACGAAGCGGCTCATCAAACCGCGGGCCTTTTTCGCGTAGAAGCTGATGATCTTGTACTGGCCGTTCTTCAGGTCCTTGAATTCGGTATTGATGATGCGCGCGTTCAAGGCGTTGCGCTTGACCGCCGAGAAGTACTCGTTGGACGCCAGGTTGAGCAGCACGTCATCGCCTTGATCGACCAGGGCTTCGTTCAGCCATTCGCTGATGCGCGTGCCCCAGAAGGCATACAAATCCTTGCCCCGGGCGTTGGCCAGCTTGGTGCCCATTTCCAGACGATAAGGTTGCATCAGGTCCAGCGGGCGCAGCAGGCCATAGAGGCCCGAGAGCATGCGCAGGTGTTTTTGCGCGTAATCGAAATCGGCTTCGCTGAGGGTTTGCGCATTCATGCCGGTGTACACGTCGCCCTTGAAGGCCAGCAGCGCCTGCTTGGCGTTTTCCGGGGTGAACGCGGGCGTCCAGCTGCCGAAACGCGCAGCGTTGAGCCCGCCGATCTTGTCGGAGACGTGCATCAACTCGCTGATTTGCGCGGGCGTCAGCTCGCGCAATTGCAGGATCAACTCCTGGGAGTGGTCGAGGTACTGCGGCTGGGTGAAGCGCTGGGTCGCCGGCGGTGTTTCATAGTCGAGGGTCTTGGCAGGTGAAATCACCATCAGCATGAAGTCGTCTCCTTTAATCGTGGCGGCGATTCTAGGGGGTTGTCCTCGTTGACTCCAGCTATGGCGTCCATAGGTGATGGCCGGTGGAGCACGGATTTTGTCTGGATGGGCTTCTGTGGCGAGGGAGCTTGCTCCCGCTCGAGCGCGAAGCGGTCGCAAAACCGGTAGTCGGGGTCTGGCTGAAGGAATGTGGTGACAGGTTTAGGTCTGCTTCGCAGCCCAGCGGGACGGTGCGGCGGTCCGACAAGCTCCCTCGCCACAGAAAGCATTCATGCCTCAGGAGGAGTGGGTGCCTTATCAGCTATAGTGCCGCGCGGGTTTTGTTATGGAGACATCCCATTGCGTATCGCTTTTCTCATCTCGATCTGGCTACTGAGCTTTGGCGCCATCGCGGCCCCGGGCGATGTGGCGACGCTCGATCGCAGCACCTGGCCGGAAAAACTCGGTAACCCGACGCTGTTCGACGTGGCGTCGAGGGCCGAGATCCTCATGTTTTCCAGTGTCCTGTTGGCCAGCGAGGCGCTGGATGAACCTGCCCTGGCCCAGCGCCTGGGCCTGCGCACGATCAATCTGGAGTCGGTCAACCGGGTTCGCCAACGTATGTGGCAACGGCTGCTGGGCAACTACAACTTCGCCCAACAGAGCTGCGATCAGGATGCCTCCTTCTGTTTTCTGGTCGAAGACATGCCCACCTTGCGCGAACAGGCCGCCAAGTTCCAGGTCGGCGCAGACAGCTACTACATCAAGTGGGCCGAGCCGAGCCGTGTGTTCCACACCCAGTACCTGGACGAACAGTTGCGCAAGGCCGCTTTGTTTCCGCAAACCAGCAGCGAAGTCGATCATTTTGGCGACTATGAGCGCAGCGGCGACGGAATGCATGACCGGCTGTTTCTGCTGACCTTCGACAGCGCTGCCAACGCCGCGCCGGATAACACCGCCTGGGTCGCCGAGTACCTGCGCAAGTCGAACCTGAGCGGGACATTCTTCGTCCTCGGCAAGGACATCCAGGCCCGTTTGGCCGAAGCTTCGGTGAGTAACCTGCAAGCGACCTACTCGAGCCAGTGCATCGGCGTACAAGGCTGGGAGTTCCGTTCCCACAGCCACTGGCAGGACTGGCAGGACTCGGTGCGCCGCAGCGCCGAACTGGTCAAGAGCAAGCTGCCGGAGAACTACGTGCCCCTGTTCCGTCCGCCCGATGGCCAGCGCCGTTCCGATGCCGAAGGCTTCTTCAAGACTCAGGGGCTGCAGGTAGCGTTGTGGGACATCGATGCCCAGGACGGTGCCGGCAAACTCAAGGGCAACCCGAGTGCGCAACGGGTGCTGACCCTCATGCTGCTGTGGCGGCACGGGGTGATCAATTTCAATGTGAAACAGGACGCAGTGAAAACGGCGTTGCCGTGGCTGGTCATGCAAACGGCGCCTGTCGGGATCGGCTGGGAGGATTGCCAGGATGCGTTTCGCTGAAAACGAAAAAACCCCGTAAACATTGGGTTTATGGCGATTTTGGAAGGGGATTCGTTGCAGGTGGACTTCCGACTGTAAACGGGTGATGGCAGTCCGCCAAGTGCTATTGGTCAATCTGCAAAATAAACTTCAAAAAAGCGTCAAAGTACTTTTTTCTGTCACACGTTTTGGAGTATTACGAAGACAGACCGCCGAAACCTGCAACACAGGTGGCGTCTCCCAAGACCCAGCTATGTATGCAGTTCACTTGAGTCCCCGCAGGTGAAGTTCGGTAGTCACTTCGAGGCGCAGCACCGTCAAGGTATTGCGTCGAATGGCTCCCACAAAGGTGACCGAGTATGGATGATCACGGACGTAGCTCTTCTTCCAACCAGCCAATCCTTTATGTACTCGATACCAACGTATTGATTCACGATCCAAACGCGCTGCTTAACTTCGAAGAACACCACGTCGCGATCCCGATGACCGTGCTTGAAGAGCTCGACAAGCTCAAGAGCGGGCATCACAGCGTAGCCGCCGAATGCCGCCAGGCCATCCGCCTGATCGACAAGACCCTGGGCGATGCCTCACCCGAGGACGTCGAGCAGGGTGTGCCGATCCAGCGTGGCAAAAGCGGACCCAAGGGTTTGCTGTCAATTCTGATGAGCAAGCATGCCGAGCCGAACCTGATTCTGCCCGAGCACCTGAACGACAACAAAATCATCAACCAACTGATCGACCTGCACGCGCGCGACCCGAAGAAGCCCGTGGTGCTGGTCACCAAAGACATCAACATGCGCCTCAAGGCGCGCGCCTGTGGGATCGCGGCCGAGGACTACAGCACCGACCAACTGGTCGATGACGTGTCCTTGCTGCCCAACGGCTACCACAACATGACCGGCTCTTTCTGGGACCGCGTGAGCAAGGTCGAAACCCGTCAAGACCACGGCCGCACCTGGCATCAGGTGCAGTTGATCGACAACCTGCCGGCGGTGCACGTCAACGAATTCATCATTGATGAGCAGGGCTTTGTCGGCTGGATCAAGGAGATTGAAGAGGACCGCTTGCTGATCCTCGACCTGCACCAGGAACCGCTGCTGCACCAGGAAGCCTGGGGCCTCAAGCCGCGTGATATCTATCAGAGCCTGGCGTTGTACGCCTTGCTCGATCCGGACATCCACCTGGTCAACCTGTCGGGTGCCGCGGGTTCGGGTAAAACCATCCTGGCGCTGGCCGCTGCGATCGAGCAGACCATGGTCAGCAAACGTTATCGCCGCATCATCGCCACCCGCAGCGTACAGGGCCTGGACCAGGAAATCGGCTTCCTGCCCGGCACCGAGGCGGAAAAAATGGAGCCGTGGCTGGGCGCCATCACCGACAACCTCGAAGCCTTGCACATGGATGACGAAAGCACCCATGGCAGCGTCGACTACATCCTCAGCAAAGTGCCATTGCAGTTCAAATCCCTCAACTACATCCGGGGCCGCAGCTTCCAGCAGAGCCTGATTTTGATCGACGAATGCCAGAACCTCACACCGCACCAGATGAAAACCATCATCACCCGTGCCGGCGCCGGTTCCAAAGTGGTGTGCCTGGGCAACCTGGCACAGATCGACACCCCTTACCTGTCCGCGACCAGCTCCGGGCTGACCTACCTCACCGAACGCTTCAAGGACTTCCCGAACGGGGTGCACATCACTCTGCAAGGGGTACCGCGCTCGATCCTGGCCGAATACGCCGAATCGCATCTGTAACTGTCCACCTGAACCGGGCGGCCGCAAGGTCGCCCGGTTTTTTGTACGCGACGTAAAGGCGCCCGTGCCTCAGGGCAGACCCAATACCGATGAATGTGTTTCTGCAAAGCCTGGGGCCGAAAGCAGTCTTATTTACAGAGATTGCGAAAAATAGCTCTTGAGGGTTTCCGTAAGAATTGATTGAGCGTTCAATACCTCTTGGGTCGGCTCAGGCTGTGAGCTACTGAACTTTTTTCGCGTCCAGCTGAAAAAGAAGGGGCCATCAATAATACGTTCACTGTGTTCCGCCAAATATAATTTGGTTACGGAGGCATACCTGGGGAAAACATGAAAATGTAGCTCATGATTGAGCTCGGAAATACGCATTATGTATATTTTCTCGGGAGAAAATAGAGTGTTTAAGGCTTGCTCCGTAAATGCCAAGCTTTTCATCAGTTCAGCACTTTCCGTCGAACTTAACTCTTCCAGTTTAAGTATCTTCCGCTTCAGAGCAATAATCATGTAGCCCGGGATGTCACAGTCCCGGCAGTGAGAGATTACGATGTGTTTTCCTGAGTAAATTGTCCGCGCTGACATGACTAGTCTCCCGTGTGCCACCATGGTTTACGTGTAGGGCCTGCCCCGTTGAGCTGCTGCCGGAGGTCAGTAGAAAAAAACCTAATGCGATACCTCAGTACTGAAATTTTTAGAATCGTTAGCTTTGTTGGTCAGTTTTTCTCGAATTAACAAATCGGTCTAACATTCAGTTGTAGGAAGTTTCATAGCGGGCCATGAGTGCGTACTTACGGAAAATTCTCACGTCGAAATTTGTTATAAAATAATCAGTAACTTACCGGCTGGTGCACCAATTAAATCTGATCGGTGATGGCAGAAAAAGCGAATGCTCAGTAGGCTTTTGTTACATTTTTTTCTGTTGTTTTGTATGACTTTAATTTGTGTTTTTAAAACTTAATAAGGAATCGCATCTGAAACTGTCCACCGAGTCCGGGCATATGAGGAACCTGTGGGAGCGAGCTTGCTCGCGATGACGGTGTGTCAGTCGACATCTCGGGTTAATGACAGGCCGCTATCGCGAGCAAGCTCGCTCCCACATTGGTTTGTGGTGGGCCGACAATCGTGCGTGCGGAAATCTGACCCGCAGGTTTACAATCGACGCTCCTGATCAGGAGTAATCCCGTGCTGACTCATCTCGATTCCCAAGGTCGCGCCAACATGGTCGACGTCACCGAAAAAGCCGTGACATTCCGTGAGGCGACCGCTCAAGCGCTGGTGCGCATGCTGCCCGAAACCCTGCAGATGATCGTCAGTGGCGGCCACCCCAAGGGTGATGTGTTTGCCGTGGCGCGCATTGCCGGCATTCAGGCGGCGAAGAAGACCAGCGATCTGATTCCCCTGTGCCATCCGCTGATGCTGACCGGCGTCAAGGTCGAGCTCAGTGCCGAAGGCGACGATTCGGTGCGCATCGTGGCGCGCTGCAAGCTGTCCGGGCAGACCGGCGTCGAGATGGAAGCCTTGACCGCCGCCAGTGTCGCCGCCCTGACGATCTACGACATGTGCAAGGCCGTGGACCGTGGCATGACCATCGAAAGCGTGCGTCTGCTGGAGAAGGTCGGCGGCAAGAGCGGACATTTCCAGGCGGAGCAGCCATGAACGTTACCGTGAAGTTTTTCGCCCGTTATCGTGAAGCGCTGGGTCTGGACTCGGTGAAAGTAGAAGGCAACTTCGCCACCGTTGACGACGTCCGCGCACTGTTGGCCCAACGTGACGGTGCCGAGGTGTTGAGCGAGCAAAACCTGATGTGCGCCCGCAATGAAGACCTGTGCCAGCTCGACGAGCCGGTCAGCGAGGGCGATGAAGTGGCGTTCTTTCCGACTGTGACCGGAGGCTGAGCCATGGCGATTCGCGTGCAGTCCACCGCGTTCGACCCGGGTGCCGAAGTCAATGCCATGCACGATGCCAATGTCGGCGTGGGTGCGGTGGTGAGTTTTGTCGGCTACGTGCGCGACTTCAATGACGGTCTCGATGTCGCCGGGATGTTCCTCGAACACTATCCGGGCATGACCGAAAAGGCCCTCGGCAAGATTGCCATCGAGGCCGAGCAGCGCTGGCCGCTGCTCAAACTGGAAGTGCTGCACCGCATCGGCGCCCTGGAACCGGGCGAGCCGATTGTCTTCGTCGGCGCGGCCAGCGCTCATCGTCAGGCGGCATTCGACGCCTGTGCCTTTGTCATGGATTACCTGAAAACACGTGCGCCGTTCTGGAAGAAAGAAAACACCAGTGACGGGCCGCGTTGGGTCGAGGGTCGTGACAGTGATCATGCGGCGGCGGATCGCTGGAAGCAGTAATTCCTGCGGCGTCTCTGATTAAGCCATCGCGAGCAGGCTCGCTCCTACAGTAGATCTGTGTTCACAGTTCAAATGTAGGAGCGAGCCTGCTCGCGATGGCGTCATCTGCACCACTAAAAATCTTGATGATTCACCACCCGACCATCGGCCGGTACGGGCTGCATTTGCCTCATTGACGATTTATACATAAAAGTCCAGTATGGAATTATAAGTACAAAAAAAGGTTTCCACCCGTTTCAGCTTTTTCTTCTGTCTTGCCAAACCAACAACAACCGCGAGAAAACGAACATGAAGAAGTTCCCCCTCATCACCGGTCTGGCCCTGAGCCTGTTGGCGTGCAGCTCTGTGTTCGCCGCCGAGAAAACCTTGCGCATCGGTATCGAAGCGGCGTATCCGCCGTTCGCCTCGAAAACCGACAAAGGCGAAATCGTCGGTTTTGACTATGACATCGGCAATGCCCTGTGCGCGCAGATGAAGGCCAAGTGTGTGTGGGTCGAAGGCGAGTTCGACGGTCTGATTCCTTCCCTGAAGGTGAAGAAAATCGACATGGCGCTGTCGTCCATGACCATCAATGAAGACCGCAAGAAGTCGGTGGATTTCACCCACAAGTACTATTTCACTTCGTCGCGTCTGGTGATGAAGGATGGCGCGGTGGTGGATGACCAGTACGCCAGCCTCAAGGGCAAGACTGTCGGTGTGCAGCGCGCCACCACCACCGACCGTTACGCCACCGAGGTGTTCGAGCCCAAGGGCATCAACGTCAAGCGCTACAGCAACAACGAAGAAATCTACATGGACCTGGCCGCCGGTCGCCTCGACGCGATTTTTGCCGACACCATTCCACTGAATGACTTCCTGTCGATGCCGCGTGGCAAGGGTTACGCCTTTGCCGGGCCGGAGCTGAAAGATCCGAAATATGTGGGCGAGGGTGCGGGGATTGCGGTGCGCAAGGGCAACACCGAACTGGTCAGCGAGCTGAACACGGCCATTGATGGCATTCGCGTCAGTGGTGAGTACCAGAAGATTTCGGACAAGTATTTCAAGTCCGACATTTACGGCGACTAATCAATCGCTTTCGCGAGCAGGCTCGCTCCTACAGGGTACGGTGTACACCGATCCATTGTAGGAGCGAGCCTGCTCGCGATGGCGTCGGATCAAACAACTCAAGTCTCAGGGCCTAGCCCTTCAATTCCTTCAAATGCTTGTACACCGTCGCCCGACCCATGTTCAGTACATTGGCCACGTAGTTCGATGCGCTTTTGCCCTTGAACGCGCCTTCGGCGTGCAACGCCAGCACCAGTTCACGCTTGTGGTCGCGAGTCAGCAGATTCAGGCTCAACTGCCGTTCGCGCAGCCAGGCGTGGAGGAAGGTGTTGATCCGCTCCTGCCAGTCATCGCGAAACAGTGAGTCCGGTTGCGGGATCAGCTTGGTCGGCGACAGGAACAGGTCCAGGGCGGCCTTGGCATTTTCGAACAACGAAATATTCAGGTTGATGCACAGCACCGCCAGTGGATGACCCCCGCTGTCCCGTAGCACGGTGCTGAGGCTGCGAATCTTCTGACCATCCCAGTTGAGCTTTTCGTACGGCCCGATGTTTCGTTCGCTGACATCGTCGCTGAGCATGTCTTCCAGCGCCGAGTCGTCGCCGATTTCCCGCTTGGACAGGTTGTTGGCGATGTAGTCGACCTTTTGCGTGCGCAGGTCGTGCAGCACCACTTCGGCGTGGGGGAAAAACAACGTGGCGATGGCGTCGGCAATCGCGTGGAAGTTATCCAGGGACGTGTCGTCCAGGGCCGAGTCTTTTTCGGGGGCGTTCATACAGTGGAGCTCCAGGCAGCGTCAGCGCCCCATCAAAGGGGCGCTGAAAGTGTGCCGTAATCGTGTGGGTACGTCACCTGAGGATCAGGATCAGCCGAGGCGGGCAGGGGAGAGCATTTCGGCATTCAGGCCGAAATAGCTGAGCGACTCGGGCAGCGCGGCACCGCGCACCAGTGCTGCGCTGGCCTGACCCATGGCCGGCGAGGTCTGGATGCCATAACCGCCTTGTGCCGCAACCCAGAATAGCCCCGGTACCTGTGGATCGAAGCCGGACAGCAAGTCGCCGTCGCTGACGAAGCTGCGCAGGCCGGCCCAGGTGCGGGTCGGGCGGCGAATGGTCAGGGTCGTGGCTTCTTCGATCTGGTAGATGCCCATGGCGATGTCCAGTTCTTCGGGCTGCACGTCGTGGGGTTCCACCGGATCGGCGTTGGCCGGCGAGCCGAGGAACATCCCGGCGTCGGGTTTCATGTAGAAGGATTCGTCGAGGCTGACCAGCATCGGCCAATGATGGATGTCCACGCCTTCGGGGCCGGCGAAGATGAAAGCGGCACGGCGTTTGGGTTGCAGGCCCAGGGGCTTGGCGCCAGCCAGTTCGCCGATCTTGTCGGCCCAGGCGCCGGCGGCGTTGATGATGATCGGCGCGCTGAAGGTCTGGCTGCCGGTCTGGACGTGCCATGTTCCTTGGTCGTCGCGGCTCAGGCTGACGACTTCGCTGTCGGTATGCACTTCGCCCTGGTTGCGGCGGATACCGCGCAAATAGCCCTGGTGCAGGGCATCGGTGTCGATGTCGCTGGCGGTCGGGTCGTAGATGGCGCCGTGGACCTTTTCCCGGCGCAAGACCGGCACCAACGCGCAAGCCTCGTCGACGCCGAGCAATTGCATCTCCGGCACCGTGGTTTTTGCGCTCTGGTATTGCCTGTTCAGTTCGTCCGGGTCACCGGTCAGGTCCACGGTCATTTCACCGCGCGGGGTCAGCAGCGGGTGCTCGCAGAAACCGCTGGGCGGGTTGTCGAAAAAGTCCCGGCTGGCCAGGGTCAACGCCCGCACTTGCGGGGTGCCGTAGGCGGCGGTGTATAGCGCCGCCGAACGGCCGGTGGAGTGATAGGCCGGATGGGATTCGCGTTCGAGCACGATCACGCGGCCGTGCTGCGACAGCCAGAAACCCGTGGAAGCACCGGCAATCCCGCCGCCGATGATGATGAAATCTGCCTGGCTCATGAACGTCTCCTGTAAAGCACAATGCCGGAATTATGGTGATCCCCTGTAGGGGCCGAGATGTCAGCGGGACAGGCGATAGATCGCATTGGCCAGCGCAATGTCTTCCAGGCCCAGGCCGATGGAGCGGAAAAACACATGGCGATCGTAATCAGGGCGCAGGACTTTTTCGCTGAGCAGGTCGGCCAGGTCGCCGACAATCGCGCCCTTGTCCCAGCCGTGCTGCTCGGCGGCGATCAGCATTTCACCGGCCGAGCCCGGGGTCGTCAGGCGATAGTCACAGAACACCTGCATGTCGTTGAGGCTTTGCGGCGGCACTTCATGGGCACGCGGTGCGTTGGTGCTGATGGAGGTGATCAGCGCCGGTTTGCGCAAGCTCGATGGATCGATCACCGGACCGGCGGACGAGGTGCAAAGCATGATCACGTCGGCGTCCTGAACGGCAGCTTCGCGACTGTCGACGATGTTCAGGCGTGGCTCGATGTTTTTCAGCCGGCTCACGGTTTCGGCGTCTTCGCTCAGGCTCGGCGAGTACAGGCTGATGCTCTGCCAGTCGCGCAGGCCTTTCACATAGTGCAGGTGCGCCTGGGCCACTTTGCCGCTGCCGATAATGGCCAGGCGAATGGCTGTGAGTGGCGCGAGGGCATCGACCGCTACGGCGGTGGTCGCAGCGGTGCGCGCTGTGGTCAGTTCGCCGGCATCGCACAGCAATAGCGGCTGACCGGTCTGCATCGACATCAGCAGCGTCCACGCCGTCACCAGCGGCCCTTGTTCACGGACGATGTATGGCGACGTCTTGATCCCGTACACACCGTCTTCAGCCAACACGCCCAGGTAGTTGATGAAATCGCCGGCGCCCTGTGGAAACTCCACCAGTTGTTGCGCCGGTTGTACGGCCTGCCCGGCGGCCAGGTCGCGGAACAGTTTGCGCAGGATCTGCGGCACATCGACCTGCGCCAGTAGCTCGCGAGCCTGGGCTTGAGGGATCACTTGGGGCGTGCTGGACATGGTCGGCTCCGGAGTTGAAAGTAAACTAATTTGTCCATTATGGACTTTTAGATATCTCAGGCAATATCCGGGCGAAAAAAAAGCGCAGTCCGTTGCCGGCTGCGCTTGTCTTTTCAGCGTCGCTTAATGCGGGCGCTTGCGTTCAACGGCCCGCAACAGATGCGTCGGTGGTGTTTCACAGCTGATCTTGCGCCCCAGCTTTTCCTCGATGGACGGTAGCTGGTAGGAGTCGTCTTCACCCGCAAAGCTGATGGACACGCCGTCGGCGCCAGCACGACCGGTACGACCGATGCGGTGCACGTAGTCGTCCGGCACTTCCGGCAAGGTGAAGTTGATCACGTGGCTGATGCCGTCGATGTGGATGCCGCGACCGGCCACGTCGGTGGCGACCAATACGCGGATCTTGCCTTCGCGGAAGCCTTCGAGGGTCTTGATGCGCTTGTGCTGCGGCACGTCGCCGGACAGTTGCGCGGCGTTGATGCCGTCACGCACCAGGCGTTCTTCGATGCGTCGCACTTCATCCTTGCGGTTGGCGAAGACGATGACACGCTCCCAACCATTGTCGTTGACCAGGTTGTAGAGCAGTTTGTACTTGTCGGCACCGGCCACCGCGTAGATGTGCTGCTCGACGTTTTCGTTGGCCACGTTCTGCGACTCGATCTCGACGATCGACGGGTCGGTGGTCCATTGCTTGGCCAGGTTCATCACGTCTTCGGTGAAGGTCGCGGAGAACAGCAGCGTCTGGCGCTCGGACTTCGGAGGCGTCTGGCGAATGATCTGGCGCACTTGCGGGATGAAGCCCATGTCGAGCATGCGGTCGGCTTCGTCGAGCACCATCACTTCGACCATGTCCAGATGCACGTCGCCGCGCTGGTTGAAGTCCAGCAGGCGGCCCGGTGTGGCCACGAGGATGTCGCAGTGGCGGGCTTCGAGGTGCTTGAGCTGCTTGTCGAAGTCCATGCCACCGACGAACGTCATGACGTTGAGGCCGGTGTACTTGGTCAGGTCGGCGGCGTCCTTGGCGATCTGCACCACCAGTTCGCGGGTTGGCGCGATGATCAGTGCCCGTGGCTCACCCATGTAGCGCTCTTTCGGCGGTGGGGTTTGCAGCAACTGGGTGATGATCGAGACCAGGAACGCAGCGGTTTTGCCGGTACCGGTCTGGGCACGGCCGATGGCGTCTTTGCCCGCGAGGGTGAAGCCCAGCACCTGGGCCTGGATCGGCGTGCAATACGGGAAGCCCAGGTCCTGGATGGCGTGCATCAGTTCCGGGGCGAGTTTGAAATCGTGGAAGCGGGTTTTGCCTTCCTGGGGTTCGACGACGAAGTCTTCGAGTTTCCATGGGATGACCGGCGCCTTGGGCTTGGGTTCGCGACGCGGTTTGGCGGGTTTCGGCGTTTCGCTGAGCGGCTGCTCCGGGGCTGTTATCGCCGCAGGCTGGGCAACTTTTGCGGTCTTTGGCTCATGCTTGGGTGCCGCGGCGGTGGCGGCTCGTTCAGACTGATTACCGTCGGTGCGGTGGCCGGGAGCGTGAGACGCAGGGCTGGGAACTGGCGCGAGTTGCTCAGTCTCGCTTTTACCGAACATTTTCTTGAGTGCTTTGAGCACGGTCATCTCATCAATTGATTAAGGAATGTACGCCGGCCAGTGTAATGCAAGAATCGGGCGCGGCGTAGTAGGATGGATCAAAGGGCACTTTTAAACAGGAATGCTTAACGCAAACGCTCGGCGAGCCAGACGCCGATGTCGCGAATTTCTTCGGGTAACACTTCGTGACCCATTGGGTATTCCTGCCATGTCACGGTGACACCACGCAGCTTCAAATGCTCGTAGGCGCTGCGCCCCATCGAGTTTTGCACCACGTCGTCGTACTGGCCGTGCATCGACAGCACCGGAATCCGCTGCTGGCTGGCGGACAGTTGCAGTTCGTCGCTGAAGGTCGGTGCATAAGTAGAAAGGGCAACTACGCCACCCAGTGGTCCCTGCCATTTCAGAAACGCGGTGTGGAAAACCACGGCGCCGCCCTGGGAAAAACCTGCCAGGAAGATCCGCGAGGCGTCTATTCCGCTGGCTCGCTGCACTTCGATCAATTCAATGACGCGATCTGCCGACACTTCCAGTTGCTCGCGGTTGATCGCGCGCGCCGGGCTCATGGCCAGGATGTCGTACCAGCTCGGCATCTCGTAGCCGCCGTTGATAGTGACAGGGCGGTGCGGTGCCTGCGGGAGAACGAAGCGGGTACTCAGCAAGGTTTCCTGCAGCGCTTCGGCCACCGGCAGGAAGTCGTAGCGATCGGCGCCCAGGCCGTGCAGCCATATAACGCAGGCGTCTGCGGTCTTTACGGGCTGAAGAATCAAGGGCTCGGTCATGTCTGCTCCAATGTTGTGCGTGCGCGCACATATAAGTGCGTGATCAAAGTGCGCGTCAGGTTGATCCGTTAAGAAAGTGTCGCAAGCGTACAAGTTTTGCTATTGACCTGCAGCTGAACCGCTTCGGTGAGCGGTGTGGTACGGGCTTTGCTATGGAGAAACGGTGCAACACATCTCGCGCCCGGCGGTAACACTATCAGTGTACTGCCGACTGTGGGATAGCAATGAATCCGGTGATGGATGTTCGCCAAGGGCCGCTACGGGGCTTCGCGAACGTGAAAGGGCTACAGCCCGTTCGGCCGACTGGTGAGAGTGAGTTTTCCATGACGTGGATTTTCTCCTACTAGACTCATAGCTAACGTCTTACGTCGGTTGATCCCAAAACAAGCCAACACGGGTCGACTACGCCTCAAAAGGGTGCGACAGGACTCACGCTCCGACACAACAAGAGCAAAACTGGAGGTTTGAATGAAGATGTTGAAATCCACCCTGGCTATCGTGACTGCAGCCGCGGTACTCGGTGTCAGCGGGTTTGCCCAGGCGGGCGCAACCCTGGATGCAGTGATGAAGAAAGGTTTCGTGCAGTGTGGCGTCAGCGATGGCCTGCCAGGCTTTTCGGTTCCGGATTCCACCGGCAAGATCGTGGGTATCGATGCTGACTACTGCCGTGCAGTAGCGGCTGCTGTCTTCGGCGACGCGACCAAGGTCAAGTTCAGCCAGTTGAACGCCAAGGAGCGCTTCACCGCGCTGCAATCCGGCGAAATCGACATTCTGTCGCGCAACACCACCATGACCAGCTCCCGTGACGCGGGCATGGGCCTGAAATTCCCGGGCTTCATTACCTACTACGACGGTATCGGCTTCCTGGTAAACAACAAGCTGGGCGTCAAGAGCGCCAAGGAACTGGACGGTGCAACCATCTGCATCCAGGCCGGTACCACCACCGAACTGAACGTTTCCGACTACTTCCGCGGCAACGGCCTGAAATACACCCCGATCACCTTCGACACCTCCGACGAAAGCGCCAAGTCGCTGGAATCCGGTCGTTGCGACGTACTGACCTCCGACAAATCCCAGCTGTTCGCCCAGCGCAGCAAGCTGGCTTCGCCGAAGGACTACGTGGTTCTGCCGGAAACCATTTCCAAGGAGCCTTTGGGCCCGGTCGTGCGTAATGGCGACGACGAGTGGCTGGCCATCGTGCGCTGGACTGGCTACGCCATGCTCAACGCTGAAGAAGCCGGCATCACTTCGAAGAACGTCGAAGCCGAAGCCAAGGGCACCAAGAACCCTGACGTTGCCCGTCTGCTGGGTACCGACGGTGAATACGGCAAAGACCTGAAAGTGAAGAAAGACTGGGTCGTGCAGATCATCAAGCAAGTCGGTAACTACGGCGAAGTGTTCGAGAAAAACCTCGGCAAGGGCACTCCGCTGGAAATCGACCGCGGGCTGAACGCTCTGTGGAACGCTGGCGGCATTCAATACGCACCACCAGTGCGCTGATGGTTCTATCACCCGGTGGGCCAACCACCGGGTGATGTTCTGTTCCATTATTTCCGGGGCACTTCATGCAAAATTCAATCGGCGCACCAAAGCAGAGGCTCAGCCTCAGCGATCCGAAAGTGCGTGCGTGGCTATTCCAGATCATCACCATTGTGGCGGTGGTCTCGATGGGCTGGTATCTGTTCGATAACACGCAGACCAACCTTCAGCACCGGGGCATTACCTCGGGCTTCAGTTTTCTGGAGCGCAGTGCCGGTTTCGGCATCGCTCAACACCTGATCGACTACACCGAATCGGACACCTATGCCCGAGTGTTTGTCATCGGCCTGCTCAACACGCTGCTGGTGACCTTCATCGGCGTCATCCTGGCGACGATCCTCGGGTTCATCGTCGGCGTGTCACGGCTGTCGAAGAACTGGATCATTGCCAAGCTGGCGACGGTGTACGTGGAGGTTTTCCGTAACATCCCGCCGCTGCTGCAGATCCTGTTCTGGTACTTCGCGGTGTTCCTGACCATGCCGGGGCCGCGCAACAGCCATAACTTCGGCGACACCTTCTTTGTCAGCGCCCGTGGCCTGAACATGCCGGCGGCGCTGATGGCGGACGGCTTCTGGCCGTTTGTGGCCAGCGTTGTAGTCGCCATCATCGCCATCGTGCTGATGAGCCGCTGGGCCACCAAGCGCTTTGAAGCCACCGGTGTGCCGTTCCACAAGTTCTGGGTTGGCCTGGCGTTGTTCCTGGTGATCCCGACACTGGGCGCACTGATCTTCGGCGCGCCGCTGCACTGGGAAATGCCGAAACTGCAAGGCTTCAACTTCGTCGGTGGCTGGGTGCTGATCCCGGAACTGCTGGCGCTGACGCTGGCCCTCACCGTGTACACCGCGGCGTTCATCGCCGAGATCGTACGTTCGGGCATCAAGTCGGTCAGCCACGGCCAGACCGAAGCGGCGCACTCACTCGGCCTGCGCAACGGTCCGACCCTGCGCAAGGTGATTATCCCGCAAGCCCTGCGCGTGATCATCCCGCCGCTGACCAGCCAATACCTGAACCTGGCGAAGAACTCCTCGCTGGCGGCCGGTATCGGTTATCCGGAAATGGTCTCGCTGTTTGCCGGTACGGTGCTGAACCAGACCGGTCAGGCGATCGAGGTGATTGCCATCACCATGAGCGTGTACCTGGCGATCAGTATCAGCATTTCCCTGCTGATGAACTGGTACAACAAGCGCATTGCGCTGATCGAGCGGTAAGGAATAGCGCATGAGTACTCATACTTTCAAACCTGACATGCCGCCACCGAGCAAAGTCTTTGGGCCGGTGGCGTGGATGCGCGCGAACATGTTCTCCAGCTGGCTCAACACCCTGCTGACCCTGTTTGCCTTCTACCTCATCTACCTGGTGGTGCCGCCGATCCTGCAGTGGGCCATCCTCGACGCCAACTGGGTCGGCACGACCCGCGCCGACTGCACCAAGGAAGGCGCCTGCTGGGTGTTCATCCAACAGCGTTTCGGCCAGTTCATGTATGGCTATTACCCGCCGGAACTGCGCTGGCGTGTGGACCTGACGGTGTGGCTGGCGATCGTCGGCGTGGCGCCGTTGTTCATCTCCCGCTTTCACCATAAAGCGGTGTACGGGCTGAGCTTCCTGGTGCTGTACCCGATCTTTGCCTACTTCCTGTTGCACGGTGGCATCTTCGGCCTGACCAACGTGGCGACCAGCCAGTGGGGCGGCCTGATGCTGACCCTGGTGATCGCCACCGTCGGCATCGCCGGTGCGCTGCCGCTGGGGATTGTCCTGGCTCTGGGCCGTCGTTCGAACATGCCGGCGATTCGCGTGGTCTGCGTGACCTTCATCGAGTTCTGGCGCGGCGTGCCGTTGATCACGGTGCTGTTCATGTCCTCGGTGATGCTGCCGTTGTTCCTGCCTGAAGGCATGAACTTCGACAAGCTGCTGCGGGCGTTGATCGGCGTGATCCTGTTCCAGTCGGCCTACGTGGCTGAAGTGGTGCGCGGCGGTCTGCAAGCGATTCCAAAAGGTCAGTACGAAGCGGCGGCGGCGATGGGCCTGGGTTACTGGCGCAGCATGGGTCTGGTGATTCTGCCGCAAGCCCTGAAGCTGGTGATCCCCGGCATCGTCAACACCTTCATTGCGCTGTTCAAGGACACGAGCCTGGTGATCATCATCGGCCTGTTCGACCTGCTCAACAGCGTCAAGCAAGCCGCCGCCGACCCGAAATGGCTGGGCATGGCCACCGAAGGCTATGTGTTCGCCGCCCTGGTGTTCTGGATTTTCTGTTTTGGTATGTCGCGCTATTCCATGCATCTGGAACGCAAGCTCGACACTGGCCACAAGCGCTAAGTCGCTACCTAATTTAGGAAGTTTTGTGATGAGCGAAGCAATCAAACAGCCTGTGAGCCCTGAAGGCATTATTCAGATGCAGGGCGTGAACAAGTGGTACGGTCAGTTTCACGTACTCAAGGACATCAATCTCAACGTCAAGCAGGGCGAGCGTATCGTCTTGTGCGGCCCGTCGGGTTCCGGCAAATCCACCACCATCCGCTGCCTCAACCGTCTGGAAGAGCACCAGCAGGGCCGTATCGTGGTCGATGGCGTGGAACTGACCAACGACCTCAAGCAGATCGAAGCGATCCGCCGCGAAGTCGGCATGGTGTTCCAGCACTTCAACCTGTTCCCGCACCTGACCATCCTGCAGAACTGCACCCTGGCGCCGATGTGGGTGCGCAAGATGCCTAAGCGCAAGGCCGAGGAAATTGCCATGCACTACCTGGAACGCGTACGCATTCCGGAGCAGGCGCATAAATTCCCGGGGCAACTGTCCGGCGGTCAGCAACAGCGTGTGGCCATTGCCCGCGCACTGTGCATGAAACCGAAAATCATGCTGTTCGACGAGCCGACCTCGGCACTCGACCCGGAGATGGTGAAAGAGGTACTGGACACCATGATCGGCCTGGCCGAAGACGGCATGACCATGCTCTGCGTGACCCACGAAATGGGCTTCGCCCGCACCGTGGCCAACCGCGTGATCTTCATGGACAAGGGCGAAATCGTCGAGCAGGCGGCGCCGAACGACTTCTTCGACAAGCCGCAGAATGAACGCACCAAGCTGTTCCTGAGCCAGATCCTGCATTGATCGAACCCAGGCACTGAAATAAACCCGGACCGAGTGCCGGGTTTATTTTTGCCTGGAATTCAAGCTTTTCTGTGGCGAGGGAGCTTGCTCCCGTTGGGCTGCGTAGCGGCCCTAAGGTCTTCAAGATCATGGACAATTGTGAGTGCTGCGCACTCAAGCGGGAGCAAGCTCCCTCGCCACAATTGTCTTATTCGTTGCGACTTTGTAGTTGCCCAGCGGAAAGATGCTGACTAACATGTCAGAAAATTCATCCTATGATTGGATGAAAGGGCGAATTCCATGTCAGACATCTCTCCATTAGTAAAACGATCCCTGGTTGATCAAGCCCTGGACCAACTGCGCTTGCGCATCAACCAAGGCGTTTGGGTCGTGGGCCAGCGTTTGCCTACCGAGCCTGAGTTGTCCGCCGAGCTGGGCATCAGCCGCAACACCGTGCGCGAAGCCATGCGGGTGTTGGCATTTTCCGGGTTGATCGAAATCCGTCAGGGTGACGGCAGTTACCTGCGGGCAGTGGTCGATCCGCTCGATACCTTGAAGGCGCTGTCCCGTTGCTCCCTTGAGCAGGCCCGGGAAACCCGGCACATCCTAGAAGTCGAGGCCATTGGCCTGGCGGCAGTGCGCCGTACCGACGAAGACCTGGTGGCATTGCGCGAGGCGCTGGGTGTCAGTGGCAGCCACTATCACGGCGATCTTGATACCTACATCGCCTGCGATCTGGTGTTTCACCGCCGTCTGGTGGACGCCGCGCACAACCCGACCCTCAGCGAGTTGTATCGCTATTTCTCCAGCATCGTCGGCGCGCAATTGCGCCAGACCCTGAACATCGTCCCGCGCCGCCAGGAAGTGTTCGACCTGCACATCGAGTTGCTCGATGCCGTCGAACAACGCGACCCGGAACGGGCCAAAGCCCTGTCGAGGCAGTTGATCAATGAACCTTGAAACCGAGAAGTCCATACACCGCAGTGATTTATCCACAGCCCTAAAACGCTCGGCAGAGCTGGAAGAGCTGCTGATCGACGCCGAGGCTGATGACGAACAGGTCCAGCAAGCCCACCCGGTTCTGCGCCGGCCGTGGCTGTTGCTGCTGGGCCTGATTCTGGTGGCGCTGAACCTGCGCCCGGCGCTGTCGAGCATGGCGCCGATGCTCAGCGAGGTGTCGAAGTCCCTTGGCTTGTCGGCGTCCGCGGCGGGATTGCTGACCACGTTGCCGGTGCTTTGCCTGGGTCTGTTTGCGCCGTTGGCACCCGTGCTGGCGCGGCGATTTGGTGCGGAGCGGGTGGTGCTGGGCATTCTTCTGACTCTGGCGGGCGGGATCATCCTGCGCAGTTCGCTCGGTGAAATCGGCCTGTTTGCCGGCAGCGTGCTGGCCGGTGCCAGCATTGGCGTGATCGGCGTGTTGCTGCCAGGCATCGTCAAGCGCGATTTCCCGAAACAGGCCGGGACCATGACCGGGGTCTACACCATGGCCCTGTGTCTGGGCGCGGCGATGGCGGCGGGTGCGACCGTGCCGCTGAGCGAGCATTTCGACAAGAGCTGGGCGATGGGCCTCGGCTTCTGGGTCATTCCGGCATTGGCGGCCGCGCTGTTCTGGTTGCCGCAAGTCGGCCAGAAACACGGTGCGCACAACGTTGCCTATCGCGTTCGGGGATTGCTGCGCGATCCGCTGGCCTGGCAAGTGACCTTGTACATGGGCTTGCAATCGTCTCTGGCCTACATCGTGTTCGGCTGGTTGCCGTCGATCCTGATCGGGCGCGGCCTGACCCCGACCCAGGCTGGGCTGGTGCTGTCGGGTTCTGTGATGGTGCAACTGGTCAGCTCCCTCGCCGCGCCATGGCTGGCGACGCGTGGCAAGGACCAGCGGCTGGCGATTGTGATCGTGATGGTGCTGACCCTCGGTGGCTTGTTCGGTTGCCTGTATGCACCGATCGAAGGCTTATGGGGCTGGGCGATCGTGCTGGGGTTGGGACAGGGCGCCACGTTCAGCTTGGCATTGACGCTGATCGTGCTGCGCTCGCGGGACTCCCACGTCGCGGCGAATCTGTCGAGCATGGCCCAGGGCTTCGGTTACACCCTGGCGTCCATGGGGCCGTTCGCGGTCGGTATCGTGCATGACTGGACCGGCGGCTGGACGGCCGTGGGCTGGATTTTTGGCGTCATTGGCCTCGGTGCGATCATCGCCGGGCTCGGTGCCGGGCGGGCGCTGTATGTGCAGGTCAGCAGTGAGAAAATTTAATCGCGATGCACGCCTATAAATAGAGAACCTCCAGGGTCGCCGAGCCATCGAGTGTTGCATCGTCACTCAAGTCCAGGGTTGAGGTGGCGGCAATGACCGTGACGAGAGTAACCCGACTGCTCAGGTTCAGAATCGCGACAGGACCCGCAGTGCTGCCCGCCACATCGGTGAAGCCCAGATAACTTTTGGCGCTGATCGGTATGGGGCTGGACCTGGATGTACTCCACGCCCGCCCATTGGTGGTGGAATCGGTTCGATACACTTGAGGCAGAGCGTCCACTACGGTGTTGGCGGGATCGAAGTGCAGTGAATACAGACCGATCCTGTTGCCGCTGCGGTCGAACTCCAGGCCATAGTAGATCCCACTGTCGACGATGGCCGAGCCTTCCCGGTTGTCCTGCATGAGCAATGCGAAACGGGCAGGTGTCGTGCAGCTGATGTTGAGGTCGAGGGATTCGTCACGCAGTTGCGTCCTTTTGTCGACGTTCAGGTCTTGCCGGGAGATTATTCCGTAGTCGACAACGCCGTTGTTGGAAAAAATCGGGGTGCAGGCGACCGGGGTGATGATGCCGTTGACAGTCAAATCAGCGGTAGACGCCGCCAGGGCGCAAGTCACCGTACTCATCAACAGCGCTGCGGTCAGGGTTAAAGGCATACGCTTCATCGGTAAATTCCTTTTTGAGAAGAAGGTATAGGTGCTGAACCGCTTGTTCATACAGGCAACGAACGGTTCAGCGTCTTGGTCCTTAGAGGTACTTCACTTCGAACGTCGCGGAGCCGTCAATGTCGAGGTCGCCGTTCAGCGTCAGCTGGTCAGCACGGATGATGTAGGTTTCGACCTTAAAGTCCACGGTGACAAGCTTTGCATCGATCGGTGTAGTACCGCCACTAGTGGCGGCAGCGGACAACCAGTATCCCGGTTTAGCAGCGTCTGTTGTCGCCCAAGTGACTCCGCTGTCGTTTGACTCGATAGGATAAACCGTGTCTGCATCTGCAGTGACTGTCTGAATTAGTGGGATAAAGTATCCCACCGGTTCTCCGTCGTTCAGGCCAAGGCCAAACCCGTCACCAATTCCTGAACCGCTTCTATTGTCGATTGCAATGATGGCGAAGCCGGTAGATCCATCGCAGTCCATGGTCAATGTAATATCATGATCGTCAAGCTTGGTGTTCTCGTCCTTTTTAAGCTCATGATACGAGATCGATCCCAAGTCAATGACACCTCCACTGGAGAGTGTCGGCGTGCAAGCGGCTGGCGTGATGACGCCGCTGACCGTCAGGTCAGTGCTCGGCCCTGCGAGAGCAAAAGGAGCGACGCTGATCAGTGCCGTTGTGGTGAGTGCTGCGAAGTACTTTTTCATAGATGAAACTTCCTTTCTGTTATTGACCTTGAATGGCCCAGGGCGCGTGATTGCACTTCGGGTTCAACAAGGCAGGGTGGGTGTTACGGGTAAAATATTTCAATCGTCCCTGAGCCATCGAGGTGAACGGCGGTGCTCATGTCCAGGCTCGCGGTGGGGGCGATGACGGCATCGACCGTAACCGTCGTTGTGAGGTTTTGGACCGAGGCCGGCCCTGCGGTACTGGCGGCGCTGTCGGTAAAACCCAGGTAGCTTTTCTGGGCGATCGGTATGGGGTTTGAACTGGAGGTACTCCAGGCCATGCCTTGGGTGGTGGAGTCGGTTCGATACACGCGGGCAAAGCTGTCCGCGCTGGCGTTGGCGGGATCGAGATTCAGTGAGTACAGGCCAATCCTGTTGCTGCGCTTATCCAGACCCAGTCCGTAGTAAATCCCGCTGTTGACCGTCGCCGTACCTGGGCGGTTGTCATGCATGACAAGGGCAAATTGCGTCGGTGCGTCGCAGCCAACCTGCAGGGTCAATTCCTTGGGTGGCAGTCGGGTACTTTTGTCGGGGTTCAGGTCGTTTATCGATAACCGACCGAAATCCACCAGGCCGCCATTGGACAGTTCCACCTTGCACGCGGCAGGGGCGAAACTGGCGCGCAGGGTTAGCTCCCTGGAGCGGCCCGTAGCGACCGCGTCGAACAGGCCGGTGGTTTCCCAGACAACGGTGTCACGTACCTGCAATGCTTTTGCCGGCGCCCAGGCTGTCAGTTCCAGTTGCGCCGACAGGCTTTGCCCTTGTACCGCCACCCCACCCCGAACCGGAACGATCGCCTGTTGCGGTCGCCAAAGCAGACTTGAAGCGGCTTCTTCGGGTACCTGGCCGACGGCGGAAATCTGGCCCAGGTCCACCGGTTGCCCATCGAGTACGGCGTCCCCCATGCGCACGGCATAGCTGCCGTGCTCGGTAAAGCGAAAGCGCTCGGCGGTCGCTGCCATGGCGCGGTAGAACAGGGTCATGTCGGTGGGTTGTGAGCAGTTCAGGTTCAGGCTCAGGCGGCGCTCGCCCAGTGGCTGTTCTGCGGGGGCATTGGCGCGTATTGCCCGATTCATCAAGCCGTAATCGAGTACCGGCTGACTCAAGGTGAGCTGGCATTCATCGGCGAGCGCCCAGGCCTGTGGCGTGAGTCCGCTCAACATCAGCGTGCCGAGTGTTAACAGCAAAGGGCGGGACAGTTTCATAGGGTCATCCTTAAAGAGCCCGACACTGGGCGGTGGCGGTCTCGTAATACACCTGGGCATTGGCCTTGGCGGGCAGCTCGAAACGCAGTTCGCAGCGTTCCAGCCCCGGTGCGGTTATCCACAGGTCGCGGGTGTCCAGGACGTTGGGCAGAAACACCAATCCCCCTTCTTGAGCGAGCGTGACGAACTCACCGTTTGCGGTGCTTACCGTCGCGCCACGGGGCAGGGGGGCACCGTTGTCGGTGGTGACTTTGAGCAAGGCACGACGGGTCAACGTGACACCGAACTCGACTTTGTCGACGGCTCCGCGCCCGGCGGAAACCACGGCCAGTCCGTTGTTGATATCGAGGTTGCGTGGCAGCGAGCGGGTGTCGACTTCTACCGGGCTGCGGCCATAGGCGCTCACGTGAGGAACCACGGCGTGACCTTGCCAATCGGTCCAGACCGGACCGCTGGGGGTCGAGACTTTGATGGCGCTCGTATCGCCTACCGAAAGCAGCGCGAAGGTGTCCCGTACGGGGTATGGCGATAACGTCAAGCCGTCGCCGTGCAGCACAGCGCCGCCACGCGCGCCAATCTGGTAGCTGGAGTGTTCGGCATCGGAGCGGGTGTAGCTCAAGTCCAATTGGCTGTAGCGCGGCAGCAGGGAAACCCCTGCTGAGGACTGCACTTGTTTGTCTCGGGTGTCGTGTTCAACGCCGACCCGGTAACTCAACTGGTCGTTGATCTGTTCGTTCAAGCCGACACCGCTGCGGTATTCGCCAGCGGAACTGCGTAACCAGGTGCGGGCTCGACGGCTTTCACCCAGTGGAATACTCAGGCTCAGGTAAACACTGTCGTCGCTACGTTGGGTGCCGCTGACTTGCCATAGCGCCGTGGCCGACAGCGACACGCCGCCGATCTGGGTGCCCCAGGACGCCAGGGCGCGGCTACTGTTTTGTCCGTCGAAAGTCGTTGAACGATTGAAGCCGCTGCTGAACGCGCCAAGCCCGGGGCGAGACCAGGCCAGCGACAGGCTCTGCTGATCGCGGTAACGCGTCTGGCTGCGCTCCGAGTGAGTATCGAACACTGCCTCCGACAGTTCGCGAAAGCCGAAGGTCCGGTGCGAAGTTCCGGCATTGATCGACCACTGCTCCCCCATGCGTTGCGAAACATTCAGGTCGGCCTGAAGCCCTCTGTTGGCCTGGTGGGTGCTGGTGTCGGTCGCTTGCAGGGTGGCCTGGATCTGTGTGTCGGGCCCTGGCAGCAGGCTCAGGCCTGCGCCCGCAGCACGGTAGTCGGCGGCGCCCGTAGCGCCGGTGCTGAGCAGGACATTCGGGTTGAGTGCTCCGCTCCAGCTGCCGCTGATTACCCAGGGGTCGCCGCTCTGTGCAGTGCCGAGACTGCGTACCTGGCCGGCGGCCAACGAAAAGCCGGGAGCCGGCAGGCCAACGCCGAGCATGGCGACGGGGACCGTGAAGCGTTGCTCGCTACCATCCGCTTCCTTGACGGTGACCTCGACATCGGAGCGACTGTCGAGCCGACGCACGTTACTAAGGGAAAACGGCCCGGCCGGCACCACTGTCGAGTGGATCAGCGAACCGTTCTGCCGGATTTCCACCTGAGCCTGGCTGTGAGCAATCCCTTCGATGGGATTGCTTTGGCCTTCGACCTGGAGCGCCTGCTCGGTCATGACCTGGACGCCGGTGATCTGCGCGCCGGCCAGTACCGGGTTGTAGAGATTGACCTGACCTGCTTGAAGCACCGTCTCATGGCTGGCAATGGTGCGCTGGGCGTAAGCCGCCAGGTGAGTGGTGCTGGACACATCGTTCTGCCAGGTCTGCACCTGACGACTGCGCACAATCCAGTCGCCGGCATTGAAACCGACTTCGGTATTGGCCGAGAGGTAGCGGTTCGATTGACTGCCGTATTGGCTGTGAAGGCTGTTGACGTCGTAGTTGAGTAACCCGGCGATACCGCCGGTTTGAAAAGCAGAGATATCGCGGACAGCCGGACGTATCGCCTGGGTGGGCACTATCAATGAAAGGCCGAGGTTGGCCGGGTCCTGTTCGATTCGGGCTTGCGGCCAGGTGGCGAGCGTATCGAAACAGCCTTTGTCGTTGGCTGGAGTTGGGGGGGCGGTCAGGTTTGCCGCATCGAGCAGGGCACGGTCAAAGCACAAGTCGCCTTCGCGGTTGAATGTGACGTCCACCCGGCCACTACGCATTCCATTGACCGTGAGGGTGATCGGATGTCGGCCAGGGGTGAAGTTCGGAGCGGCCAGCAGCAGGGTTGCGAGACTGGGGTCGATACCGCGTTGACTCAGCATTTTCTGGTCGAACGAAGTCAGCATCGAAGCATCATTGAGATCTTCGGCATAGGCGTTGGTCCCCATCACTACATTGCTTAGCAGCAACACCATGCCGGTACGAAGTCGCGACAGATGAGGGAGTTTGCGGATCGCCCGAATCGCAGGCATGGCTTCGCCATCACGGTATTTCAATACGGTGTTCATGAGGTTCACTTGGGTTATGTCTGGGTGCCGACTTGATCCGCTACGGCTTCCGTCACGCATGCAGCGAAAGCAAAACCGGCCGTCACGTTGAAATGTCGACGCCTGCCTTTCCCTGTACGGCGCTATCGGTGGCGTCAGTTCCAGGGGGCGAGCGGCGCCTCATAGGGCGGCACAGAAAAGCCATAGACGGTCGCTGGGAAAATTCGAACCTGGGTGGCAGCCTTTGCACGGACCGAAACGCTGATGTGGTCACCAGGCAGCACATAGGTTCGCGGTAGCAGTGCAGCGCTCCCGGAAGGCAGCAGTTGTACTTCCTGAGCCAGGCGAACGACATAAGGTGTTTCGTTGCGTACGGTCAGTTGACCATCCTGCAGCGACCATTTCAGATCGGTCCATGGTGTGCGGTTGCGCGCCAAGCCAGCGGGGTGAAGGATGATTGGCAGGTTCTGGCGCACCGTCACCCCCACACGGGCACGCCCGGCTTCCAGAGCGGATTTGTCTTGGGGGATGCCTTCAAAAATCACCCGTTTCAAACGCTGGGTGAGCAGGGGTTTTTCTGATTGCAGGATGAAGCGCACCAATTGTGACTTGGAGGCTTCAACGCGTGCCAATGGAGGGGTCACGAACACCAATGGCTCGGTGTCTTCGGGAATGTCTTCGATGGTGATATGTAGCAGCGCCAGGTTGGCGTCGGTATTGGTCACGGATACAGCGGTTTCCCCATTGGCTTCATTGACGATCACCACTGAGGTATCGGGCACCATGCCGTCGGCGTGAGCCTGCGCGGTCAATAGCAGAGCGCATGCACCGATGCCCGTATGGGTCAAGCGGCGCATCTGCTTCAAAAATATTGTCTTGATGTCTCTCATTGAAATTCCCGGATAAAAGACCGTTGGCATGGCTCGCAGTACAGGTAATGCAGGGATTCTGTGAGTAAGCGTGGATTGCGCAGGGTCATTGGCGTCTTGTTCATGTTTTCGATAGTCAGGCGAGAGTGAGCGCAGTTCTGTGCAGGTACGGCCGGACTGCTTGGTAGACCGCAATTTAGCGAGCAGGCGGAGCGGGAGGAATGCAACTAGTACGAAAAGAGAGGGGGGTATGTATGAAAGAGTGTTGCGGACTACGTAACGTTTTCTAACGAGGAATCCTTTGGTAATAGCCCTCCTGCGTAGTCTTCAGCGCGCTGCAATGTAGGAACCATCTATTTGTTAGATGGGCAAAGAGTTAGCCCATTGAATACATTGAGGATGTGACGTTAGAGGTTTTTTCGGGGCGTTGTGGAGGGGGGAAGAACGGCGCTATTTTTCGCGCCATTGCGCCACAAGCAGGAGGTATCCCACAATGCGAGTCGTAATTGCTGACGACCATTCCGTCGTTCGAGTCGGACTACGCATACTCATCAACGCCAGCCGACGATGCGTGATCGTCGGCGAGGCCGACAGTGCCGACAGCCTGATGCATCTGCTTTCAAGCACGTCCTGCGACCTGCTGATCACTGACTTCTCCATGCCGGGAGGGCAGCAGGCCGATGGCTTGAAAATGTTGAGTACGATTCAACGCCTTTACCCGGCCTTGCCGATCATTCTGGTAACGATGTTTACCAGTGTGGCGACGGCAAGGGCTGCGTTGGCTCAAGGCGTGATGGCCATCGTCGCCAAAACCGCATCGGCGACTGAGCTGCCTCTTGCAATCAATGCGGTGCAGGAAGGGCGCCGTTACCTCAGCGAGTCCCTGCGCACACTGCTGGCCAACGCCCGCAATCAGCTGCACGAATCGCCACTGTCAGCCAAGGAGCACGAAGTGGTCCGAATGCTCGCCAGTGGCATGACCGTCAGCGAAATCGCCATTCATTTCAAACGCAGCGTGTCGACCATCAGTAAACAAAAGAACATGGCCATGCACCGGCTGGGTATTTCCACGGACGTTGATCTTTTTTCCTACGCCCGGGACAACGGAATGTCGTACTGAAATGAAGTGAATAATCATCGCGTTATTTTCGTCATGAATGCCGATAGTGTTCGATGCATTTGCAGATTATCGTGCAGGCAATCTTTCGAAGCCATTATGCAAATCCAGGGGAACCCGCAAATGAGTGAAGCCCATAGCGCCTTGATCACCCGTTTCTACCAGGCTTTCCAGCGCTTGGATGCCGAAGCCATGGCGGCCTGCTACACCGATGATGTGGTGTTCAGTGACCCTGCGTTCGGCGAGCTTCGCGGTCGCGATGCCGGTGACATGTGGCGCATGCTGACCACGCGGGCCAAGGACTTTTCCCTGACCTTCGATCATGTTCGCGCCGACGAGCGAACCGGTGGTGTTCATTGGGTCGCGACCTATCTGTTCAGTCAGACCGGCAACACCGTGGTCAACGATATCCAGGCGCGTTTCATCTTCCGTGATGGCAAGATTTGCGAACATCACGACAGTTTCGATCTATGGACCTGGTCGCGTCAGGCGTTGGGTTTCAAAGGCCTGTTGCTGGGCTGGACGCCGCTGGTGAGAAACGCCGTTCGCGCACAGGCATTGAAGGGCCTGAAGGCATTCCAGGCCAGTCGCTGATAAGATCGCGGCTTGTTTTCCTTCAAGCCCTGATCGTTACGTGACCACCCTCAGCGAAAGCCCTGTCGACGCCGACACCCCCGCGAGCAAAACCTGGTTCGTCTACCTTGTTCGTGCGGCCAACGGTTCGCTCTATTGCGGGATCAGCGATGATCCCGTGCGTCGCTTCGCCAAGCATCAAAGCGGCAAGGGCGCGCGATTCTTTCTTTCCAGCCCTGCCATGGCCCTGGTCTACACCGAACGCTGTCGCGATAAAGGCGATGCTTTACGTCAGGAACGGCTGATCAAAAAACTCAAAAAGAGCGCCAAGGAATGCCTGGTGGCGAGCGCCGTCTCTGGCTTATCACTCTGACTGATCAGTTCCCATCAGGCAGATCTGTAGGCTGCCAGGTGATTGCGCGCTAAGCTGCGGACTCCTGATCCTTGCGGCGGAGCCGAGCATGTCCGAGTTGATTCTGCATCATTACCCGACGTCCCCCTTTGCCGAGAAGGCCCGCCTGCTGCTGGGCTTCAAGGGCTTGTCCTGGCGTTCGGTGAAGATCTCGCCAGTGATGCCGAAACCGGATCTCACGGCGTTGACCGGTGGCTACCGCAAGACTCCGGTGTTGCAGGTCGGTGCCGATATCTATTGCGACACGGCATTGATTGCTCGGCGACTGGAACAGGAAAAAGCCTTGCCTGCGTTCTTCCCGGAAGGTCAGGAAATGATCACCGCGTCGTTTGCAGCCTGGGCCGACTCAGTGGTGTTCCAGCATGCGGTGAGCCTGGTGTTCCAGCCGGAATCGATAGCGGTGCGCTTTGGCAATTTGTCGCCGGAAGCGATCAAGGCGTTTCTGGCCGACCGTGCCGGTTTGTTCAGTGGAGGTAGCGCGACAAAACTGTCCACCGAACAGGCCAAACATCAGTGGCCAACGATCATGTCGCGCCTGGAGTTGCAGTTGCAGCGCGAAGAGGGTGATTTCCTGTTTGGTGAACCGTCGATTGCCGACTTTGCACTGGCCCATTGCCTCTGGTTCCTCAAAGCCACACCGGTCACGGCACCACTGGTGGAGGCTTACCTGGCGGTGGCCGCGTGGCATGCTCGGGTATTGGGCTTCGGTCATGGAGCGTCCAGCGAGATGAGTTCCGAGGAGGCTCTGGCAGTGGCACGCGCGTCCACGCCAGCGGCATTGCCGAATGAGCAGTTCGTTGATCCCAATGGATTCAAGGCGGGGCAACAGGTAGTGATCGCGGCCACGGATTACGGCGTTGATCCGGTGGCGGGGGAGTTGTTGTTTGCCGGCTGCGAAGAGCTGATTGTACGGCGAGAGGACGAGCGTGGCGGTGTGGTGCATGTGCACTTCCCGCGGTTTGGTTTCCGGATCGAAGCCTGCTGAAACCGACATGCACCTGTGGCGAGGGAGCTTGCTCCCGTCGGGTCGCGAAGCGGCCCCTGAAGAGGGACTGCTGCGCAGTCCAGCGGGAGCAAGCTCCCTCGCCACACGGATTGTTTGAACCCGATTAGTTAATTCAACGCCGCCAGAATCGCATCCGGGTCATACCCGCGAATCAGCGTCCCGTTCACATCGATAATTGGAATGCCGCCACCGCCCAGTGCCCGATAGTCCTCGCGCGCGACAGCATCCTTCTCGATATCGAATTCCTTGTACGGTATGCCTTCCTGATCGAGGAAGCGCCGGGTCAGCTTGCAGTAACCACACCATTCGGTGGCGTAGAGCACGACGTTGGCCTTGGCCTGCGTCTGCGCAGGCACCACTTGCGATGGGTTGAACACCCGCTCGATCTTGCCCCAGTTCTGATAGACCACGACCACCAGCAGGATCAGCAGGAATTTCTTCAGTACGCCACCGAGCATCAGTTTCGGCGCTTCAGTTGATCGGTGAGCGAAGTGGGCAGGCCCTTGATGATCAACGTGCCGGCTTCTTCGTCGTACTCGATCTTCGAGCCCAGCAGGTGTGCTTCGAAACTGATCGACAGGCCTTCGGCGCGGCCAGTGAATCGGCGGAACTGGTTCAGGGTGCGTTTGTCGGCCGGGATTTCCGGCGAGAGGCCGTAATCCTTGTTGCGGATGTGATCGTAGAAGGCTTTCGGGCGTTCTTCGTCGATCAGCCCCGACAACTCTTCCAGGCCCATCGGCTCACCGAGCTTGGCCTGGCTGCTGGCGTAATCCACCAGGGTCTTGGTCTTCTCGCGGGCGTCGTCTTCCGGCAGGTCTTCGCTTTCAACGAAATCACTGAAGGCTTTGAGCAGGGTGCGGGTTTCACCCGGACCGTCGACGCCTTCCTGACAGCCAATGAAGTCGCGGAAATACTCCGAAACCTTTTTGCCGTTCTTGCCTTTGATGAACGAAATGTACTGCTTGGATTGTTTGTTGTTCTGCCACTCGGAAACGTTGATCCGCGCGGCCAGGTGCAACTGGCCAAGATCGAGGTGGCGGGACGGGGTCACGTCCAGTTCGTCGGTCACGGCCACGCCTTCACTGTGGTGCAGCAGGGCGATGGCCAGGTAGTCGGTCATGCCTTGCTGATAGTGTGCGAATAGCACGTGGCCGCCAACCGACAGGTTCGATTCTTCCATCAGCTTTTGCAGATGCTCAACCGCCACGCGGCTGAACGCGGTGAAATCCTGGCCGCCATCGAGGTACTCCTTCAGCCAGCCGCTGAACGGGAACGCGCCGGATTCCGGATGGAACAGGCCCCAGGCTTTACCCTGTTTGGCGTTATAGCTTTCGTTGAGGTCGGCGAGCATGTTCTCGATGGCTGCAGACTCAGCCAGTTCAGAGTCACGAGCGTGGAGAACTGCGGGTGTGCCGTCGGGTTTTTTGTCGATCAGGTGGACGATGCAATGACGGATCGGCATGGGCTTCTCGGCTGAATGAAGAGAGGAGGGCGTGCTCCCCCGAAAAAGCGCCCAGTGTACCGCAACCACTGGTTTTGGCGCGGTGCGAAGGGCAATTGGCGGGCGACCGACGGTGCTTATGCAGTTTTTTACGGTTTTAGCGCAATAAAGCTGACCAAATGGGTAGCTAGAGGCGGATATTTCCACGTCTGTGTGCTAGCTTTGCCCGGTCTTGCGCGAAGTCACTGCGTTAAGCGTGCAGTCAGCATTTGTCAGGTCGAACCAAACCCTGATTTCGGTATCTATAACCCCGATCCCGAGGTTATTTGGCCGAGGGTGCCGGATCCAAAAGATCGGGCTCGATGGCTGACATTGCACTCTGCAATCCATATGAATTTGATAGGGAAGGAACACTAAATGGCTCTTACTAAAGACCAACTGATCGCCGACATCGCTGAAGCTATCGACGCGCCGAAAACCACCGCGCGTAACGCTCTGGACCAACTGGGCCAAATCGTTGCCGATCAGCTGGAAAACGGCGGCGAAATCACTCTGCCAGGTATCGGCAAACTGAAAGTGACCGAGCGCCCTGCCCGTACTGGCCGTAACCCTTCGACTGGCGCTGCCATCGAAATCGCTGCCAAGAAAGTGATCAAGCTGGTTGTGGCCAAAGGCCTGACCGACGCTGTTAACAAGTAAGACTTGTTAAGAAAAAACCGTGCACCGGAGCGATCCGGGCACGGTTTTTTTGTGGGCGTCGTAACGATTTACGCAATGTAAATTGTTGAAATAATCCCTTTGTTTGAAAGCAGTTGTTACCCGCGCATCTGACAGGAATAGCCGTTTGCGCTGAGTTGCATTTTTCTCTCTGTATAAAACGAACGTTCCTACAGAACTGATAGTTGAGTGTGCGCCTTGGGTCGGTAGTATCAATAAGGCGTAGCGCTTGGCTTTGCGTAAAAAGCCAAAACCAAATTTCAGTTGTTGGTTACAGGGACGTTTTTATGAAAGTTAAACAGTTGTTGATGTGCGTATCGTTTCTGGTGTCCGGTCAGGCTTTGGCAAATGTTACCGAGTACTGCCCAAGCCCATCTGACATCAAGGAGTTTGCACCAGGTTCCTATAAAGCCCCGACAGCAAGTGGAGAGGGGGAGTGGTACGGTGTTTCGCAAACCGGGCGTGGGCTGGTAGGTGAATTCGAGTTGGCGATATTCGTACCTCGCGTAGCAGCCGAAGGTGGCACTGTTGCCGGTGAAATTCTGCGTTGTGGTTACAAACTGCAAAATGGAGGCGATCTGGATATGAGATACAAACGAGAGGGAACTATCGTAAGTATTGATACCAGTGGGCCATGGGAGCAATGGTATGGTCAGTATCACTGCTATAGCAAGGAGGCGCGAGCTTGTGCGTTCACAGAGAATGTTCGTACAAAACGTTAAAGCGAAGATATCTAAACTTTCCTGTTATCGAAGTTGCAGGAAAGTTGTCAGGCAGTTAGTGGTTACAGATCTGAGCGTCACTGTTAATCGCTAAGGTCTGTTAAAAGCCGTGTACAGGAGTCATCCAGGCACGGCTTTTTTGTGCGTCTGGCTTTTTACTCGGCTGTAGCTTTCGACCATCGTGCCTGACGCCAGGCCTGTTGCTGCGCTTTGGTCTGGAAGGTCCAGGCGACGAAGCGGCTCTGCTTTTGGCCTTGGCCCATTTCGACCACTTGGCTGTCCAAAGCACCGACCTTTTTCAAGGCGGTCTGGATCGCCGGCAGGTTCGACGCCTTCGACACCAGCGTGCTGAACCACAGCACTTGTTGCGCCACTTGTACGCTCTCGCTGACCAGTTGCGTGACGAATCGCACCTCCCCACCTTCACACCATAATTCCGCCGCTTGCCCGCCAAAGTTCAAAACCGGCAGCTTGCGCTTCGGATCGGCTTTGCCCAGGGCCCGCCATTTGCGCGTGCTGCCCCGCGTGGCCTCGTCCAGCGAGGCGTGGAATGGCGGGTTGCACATGGTCAGGTCAAAGCGCTCTGTGTTCTCCAGCAGTCCTGCGAGGATCTGCTTGGGGTTGCTCTGCTGGCGTACCTGGATCGCTTTGTTCAGGCCATTGGATTGAATGATGGCCTTCGCCGCGGCGATGGCAGTCGCATCGATATCGGAACCGAGGAACTGCCAGCGATAGTCGCTATAACCGATCAGCGGATACACGCAGTTGGCGCCCATGCCGATGTCCAGCACCTTCACGACGGCGCCACGGGGAATCACACCGTCATTGTCACTGGCCAGCAGGTCGGCGAGGAAGTGTACGTAATCGGCACGGCCTGGCACCGGTGGGCACAGGTAGTCGGCCGGAATGTCCCAGTGAGCGATGCCATAGAACGACTTGAGCAGCGCCCGATTGAACACCCGCACGGCTTCCGGGCTGGCGAAGTCGATGCTTTCCTTGCCGTACGGATTGATGATCACGAACTTCTTCAGTTCCGGCGCGCTTTTGATCAGCGTCGGAAAGTCGTAGCGACCCTGATGGCGATTGCGCGGGTGCAGGTTGGCCTTTTCGCGGGGCTCCACGGCTTTGGCCGGAGTCGCGGGTGAAGGCTTTTTACGCGCAGGTTTCGGTGGACGAGGGGCGGTCATGGCGGCGGTCGATTCGGGTATGGCTAAAAGTGGCGGGCATTGTCCCACATCTGAGAGCCACACTAATCAAATGTGGGAGCGGGCTTGCTCGCGAAAGCGGACTTTCAGTCAATATTTATATCGAATGTTATGGCCTCTTCGCGAGCAAGTCGGATCGCCGCACCGCCGCTCCCACAGGGGATCTTCATTGGATGTAAGAAAGTGACAGGCATAAAAAAGGGAGGCCACTTGGGCCTCCCTTCTTCATTGCGATCTGCCGTTACAGGCTGGCAATCCGCGCATGCTGCTCGGCCAGCTTGCCCAGGGCCTGTTCGGCCTCGGCCAGTTTGGCGCGTTCTTTCTCGATGACTTCGGCTGGCGCCTTGTCAACGAAGCCGGCGTTGGACAGCTTGCCGCCGACGCGTTGCACTTCACCTTGCAGACGCTGGATTTCCTTGTCCAGACGCGCCAGTTCCGCACCTTTGTCGATCAAGCCGGCCATGGGCACCAGCACTTCCATCTCGCCGACCAGTGCGGTGGCGGACAGCGGTGCTTCTTCGCCAGCCGCCAGAACAGTGATCGATTCGAGGCGCGCCAGCTTCTTCAGCAGGGCTTCGTTCTCGGTCAGGCGACGCTGATCCTCGGCGCTGACGTTCTTCAGGAACAGCGGCAGCGGTTTGCCCGGGCCGATGTTCATTTCGCCACGGATGTTACGAGTGCCGAGCATCAGGCCCTTGAGCCATTCGATGTCATCTTCGGCGGCCTGATCGATGCGTGTTTCGTTGGCCACTGGCCAAGGTTGCAGCATGATCGTCTTGCCTTCGATGCCGGCCAGCGGCGCGATGCGCTGCCAGATTTCTTCGGTGATGAACGGCATGAACGGATGCGCCAGGCGCAACGCCACTTCCAGTACGCGCACCAGGGTGCGACGGGTACCGCGCTGGCGTTCGACCGGTGCGTTTTCGTCCCACAGCACTGGCTTGGACAGTTCCAGGTACCAGTCGCAATACTGGTTCCAGATGAACTCGTACAGGGCTTGTGCGGCCAGGTCGAAACGGAACTGGTCGAGCTGGCGGGTCACTTCGGCTTCGGTGCGTTGCAGCTGGGAGATGATCCAGCGGTCAGCCAGGGACAGCTCAAAGGCTTCGCCGTTCTGGCCGCAGTCTTCGCCCTTGTCCAGCACGTAGCGCGCCGCGTTCCAGATCTTGTTGCAGAAGTTGCGATAGCCTTCGACGCGGCCCATGTCGAACTTGATGTCGCGACCGGTGGACGCCAGCGAGCAGAAGGTGAAGCGCAGGGCGTCGGTGCCGTAGCTGGCGATGCCTTCGGCGAACTCGTCGCGGGTCTGCTTCTCGATCTTCTTCGCCAGTTTCGGCTGCATCATGCCGGAGGTGCGTTTCTGCACCAGGGCTTCGAGCTCGATGCCGTCGATGATGTCCAGCGGGTCCAGGACGTTGCCCTTGGACTTGGACATCTTCTGGCCCTGGCCATCACGTACCAGACCGTGAACGTACACGGTCTTGAACGGAACCTGCGGCGTGCCGTCTTCGTTTTTCACCAAATGCATGGTGAGCATGATCATCCGGGCAACCCAGAAGAAAATGATGTCGAAACCGGTCACCAGGACGTCGGTGGAGTGGAATTTCTTCAGGAATTCGGTTTTTTCCGGCCAGCCGAGGGTGGAGAACGTCCACAGGCCCGAGCTGAACCAGGTGTCGAGAACGTCGTTGTCCTGTTGCAGCGCAACGTCAGGGCCGAGGTTGTGCTTGGCGCGCACTTCGGCTTCGTCGCGACCGACGTAGACCTTGCCCGACTCGTCGTACCAGGCCGGAATCCGGTGGCCCCACCACAGCTGACGGCTGATGCACCAGTCCTGGATGTCGCGCATCCACGAGAAGTACATGTTTTCGTACTGTTTCGGCACGAACTGGATACGGCCGTCTTCAACGGCGGCAATCGCAGGCTCGGCCAATGGCTTGGTGGACACGTACCACTGGTCGGTCAGCCAAGGCTCGATGACGGTGCCGGAGCGGTCGCCTTTCGGCACTTTCAGGGCGTGATCGTCAACGCTGACCAACAGGCCGGCAGCGTCGAACGCGGCTACGATCTGCTTGCGCGCTTCGAAGCGGTCGAGACCGGCGTATTCGGCCGGGATCTTGCCGTCGATGGTTTCGTTCAGCGTGCCGTCGAGGTTGAACACCTGGCAAGCCGGCAGGACCGCTGCGTTCTTGTCGAAGATGTTCAGCAGTGGCAGGTTGTGACGCTTGCCGACTTCATAGTCGTTGAAGTCGTGGGCCGGGGTGATTTTCACGCAGCCGGTGCCGAATTCTGGGTCGCAGTAATCGTCGGCGATGATCGGGATGCGGCGGCCAACCAGTGGCAGCTCGACAAATTTTCCGATCAGGGCTTTGTAGCGTTCATCGTTCGGGTTCACCGCGACGGCGGAGTCGCCGAGCATGGTTTCCGGGCGAGTGGTCGCGACGATCAGGAAATCGTTGCCTTCAGCGGTCTTGGCGCCGTCGGCCAGCGGGTATTTCAGGTTCCACAGGAAACCTTTCTCGTCGTGGTTCTCCACTTCGAGATCGGAAATCGCCGTGTGCAGCTTGGTGTCCCAGTTGACCAGGCGCTTGCCGCGGTAGATCAGACCGTCTTCGTGCAGGCGGACGAAAGCCTCTTTAACGGCTTCCGAGAGACCGTCGTCCATGGTGAAGCGCTCGCGGCTCCAATCTACGGACGAACCGAGGCGACGGATCTGACGGCTGATGTTGCCACCGGACTCATCCTTCCACTCCCAGACTTTCTCGAGGAATTTCTCACGGCCCAGGTCATGGCGGCTCTGGCCCTTGGCTTCGAGCTGACGCTCTACCAGCATCTGCGTAGCGATACCAGCGTGGTCGGTACCCGGCTGCCACAGGGTGTTGCGACCCTGCATGCGGCGGAAACGGATCAGGGCGTCCATGATCGCGTTGTTGAAGCCGTGACCCATGTGCAGGCTGCCGGTGACGTTCGGCGGCGGGATCATGATGGTGTAGGACTCGCCCGCGCCTTGCGGGGCGAAGTAATTCTCTGACTCCCAGGTGTTGTACCAGGAAGTTTCAATGGCGTGCGGCTGGTAGGTCTTATCCATGCGCGGCGGGACCCTATTGGCATTTATTCAGGAAAAGCCGGGAAGTATAGCGGGGATGAGCCGAAGCGCGTAGAGCGAGGTGACAATGGGTGGGGGAAAAGTTGTGGGGGATCGGGATCTATTGAGTCAGTGAAGACCCCATCGTCGGAACGCCGCCCGGAGCCGGCTCGCTCCCACAGGGATATGTGTCGTACCAGCATTTTGTGAACGACACTCAACCTGTGGGAGCGAGCCTGCTCGCGATGACAATCTGTCAGACAACCTGATTCAGGTCGTTATGCCGCGTTTCCTTCAGGCACAGCACCGCAATCAAACTCAGCACCGCCGCCCCGGACACATAACCGCCGACGTAACTCAACCCGCCCATCGCCACCAGTTTCTGGGCGAAGAACGGCGCCGCGGAAGCGCCGACGATACCGCCCAGGTTGTAGGCAGCCGAGGCGCCGGTGTAGCGCACGTGGGTGGGGAACAGCTCCGGCAGCAGCGCACCCATCGGCGCAAATGTCACGCCCATCAGAAACAGTTCGATGCACAGGAACAGCGCCACACCCCAGGTCGAGCCTTGGGTCAGCAGGGGCTCCATGAGGAAGCCGGACAGGATCGCCAGCACACCGCCGATGATCAGCACCGGTTTGCGCCCGTAACGGTCGCTGGCCCAAGCCGACAGCGGGGTGGCGGCAGCCATGAACAGCACCGCGAAGCACAGCAGGCCGAGGAAGGTTTCGCGGCTGTAGCCGAGCGTTGCCACGCCGTAACTCAGGGAGAACACGGTGGAGATGTAAAACAGCGCGTAGCACACGACCATTGCGCCAGCTCCCAGCAATACGGGCGCCCAGTATTGGCCGAACAGCTCGAACAGCGGGATCTTCACTCGTTCCTGACGCGCTATGGCGTTGGCGAACACCGGGGTCTCATGCAGCTTGAGGCGCACGTACAGGCCGACCATCACCAGTGCGGCGCTGAGCAGGAACGGAATACGCCAGCCCCATGAACGGAACTGTTCATCATCCAGCACCACGGCCAGGGTCAGGAACAGGCCGTTGGCCGCCAGAAAGCCAATGGATGGACCCAATTGCGGGAACATGCCGAACCACGCGCGCTTGCCTTTCGGCGCATTCTCCGTGGCCAGCAATGCCGCGCCACCCCATTCACCGCCCAACCCAAGGCCTTGGCCGAAGCGCAGGACGCAAAGCAGGATCGGTGCCCAGGCGCCAATGCTGTCGTATCCCGGCAGCACGCCGATCAGCGTAGTGCACACGCCCATCAGCAGCAGCGAGGCGACCAGGGTCGACTTGCGGCCGATACGGTCGCCGAAGTGACCGAAAAGGGCCGAGCCCAAGGGGCGTGCAAGGAAGGCGATGCCGAACGTGAGAAACGCCGATAGCATCTGGGCGGTGCCGGATGTCTGCGGAAAGAACACCGGGCCGATTACCAGTGCGGCGGCGGTGGCATAGACGTAGAAGTCGTAGAACTCGATGGCGGTACCGATGAAGCTTGCGGTGGCCACGCGGGTGGCGGAGTTCGTCGGTTGCGCGGGTGTGGAGTCGCTGTAAGTCGTGCTGGTCGTCATGCGGTTATCCCTGACAGTCATGTGCTCCAGTGGAGCTAATTATTATGGTCGAGAACCCAGGGATGTGGGTGGAGGCACGGTCGCTGTTCAAGGTAGGAACAGTCGTCGGTTTGCTGCGGGCATTGCTGATGGTCGGGCCGGAAGCTGCGAAGTGCGGGGTAAGCACGGGGCCGGCGAGGCTTGGGTAAGCGCTTCGATTATAGGAAGGTGGCTAACGATCGAACAAGAGGGGGGAGCACTGGATTATTGTGGCGAGGGAGCTTGCTCCCGCTGGGCTGCGAAGCAGGCCTAATGGACAGACACCTCTATTATTCTGGTCCGGCTTGATGGCGGCCGCTGCGCGCCCGAGCGGGAGCAAGCTCCCTCGCCACAGAAAACTGCGCTGACCTTTAGATAACAACAGGCATCGAGCTGGTCTGCCAGATCAGCACCCGCGTGACACGGTTGTCCTCGGTCTCGAGAATCTCCAGGCGATACCGACCGATCTTCAGGCACACCGCGCTTTCGGGAATGGTTTCCAGTGCCTCGGTGACCAGACCGTTCAGGGTTTTCGGGCCATCGCTGGGCAGGTGCCAGCCGAGGCTCTTGTTCAGCTCACGAATGGACGCGGCACCGTCGATCACCAGGCGTCCGTCGGCTTGTGGATGAATGTGCGGATTGTCCAGGCTGTGCTGGCTTTCGAACTCGCCGACGATTTCTTCGAGAATGTCTTCCAGGGTGACGATGCCCAGCACTTCGCCGTATTCGTCGACCACCATGCCCAGGCGCCGCTGCTGCTTGTGGAAGTTGAGCAGTTGCAGCTGCAACGGGGTACTTTCCGGCACGAAGTACGGCTCGTGACTGGCCGCCAGCAACGCTTCCCTGGTCAGGCTCGCATCGGGCAGCAAGTGAAGGATGTGTCGGGTGTTGAGGACGGCTTCGACCTGGTTGATATCACTGTGGAACACCGGCAGGCGCGTGCGCTTGTTGTGGCGCAATTGTTCGATGATTTCTTCGATGGAGTCATCGAGATTGATGCCGTCCACGTCGCTGCGCGGTACCAGGATGTCATTGACGGTAATGTTGTCCAGCGCGTGGATGCCTGGCAGCGGGTGAGGGCGGCTTACGGTTTCGGAGGGCGCATGCCGCTCCGTCAGCATTTCGTCCTCACTTTGTTGCACCACTTTGGTTTTACGGGCGAATGGTCGCGTCAGCAACTGACTGATGCTATTGAGCAACCATGCCGCGGGGTAGATGATTTTCAGCGGCACCCGCAGCAGATTGTTGCCCTGGGCCAGGATCGCATCCGGATAGCGTGCGGCGAGGGCGCGTGGCAAGTAGTCGGAAAACACCAGCAAAATGGCGCCCGCCCCGAGGCAGGCGACCCACGGGCCGTTCTCGGCCCAGGTGAATATGGCCAGCAAGGTGCTGATGACCACCACGAGTGCACGGCAGAGGGTATTGCAAAAAATCAGGCTGGCCAGGGGGAAACTGAGTTTCGCCACCGGTTTGTCGCTGGAACGCGTTGCGGTGCGCTGGGCCAGCAAATGCTGATGCGCCGCTTCGATGGCGGTAAACAGCCCCGACCATAAAACCAGCAGGGTCACTACCGCGAGCATCGGCCCTATGGGCAAGTCGTCCATTAATGCCGCCCGTCAGATATGCAGGATGTATTCACGAACCAGTTTGCTGCCGAAATACGCCAGCATCAGCAGGCAAAAACCGGCCAGGGTCCAGCGAATGGCTTTGTGCCCGCGCCAGCCGAGGCGATTGCGTCCCCACAGCAGCACGCTGAAAACGATCCAGGCCAGGCAGGCCAGCAGGGTTTTGTGCACCAGGTGCTGGGCGAACAGGTTCTCGACGAACAGCCAGCCGGAAATCAGCGACAGCGACAGCAGCGTCCAGCCGGCCCAGAGGAAACCGAACAGCAGGCTTTCCATGGTTTGCAGCGGCGGGAAATTCTTGATCAGCCCGGAGGGGTGCTTGTGCTTGAGCTGGTGGTCTTGAACCAGCAGCAGCAAGGACTGGAACACCGCGATGGTGAACATGCCGTAGGCCAGAATCGAAAGCAGGATGTGGGCGAGGATGCCCGGCTCCTCATCGATGACCTGTACCGTGCCGGCGGGGGCAAAATGCGCCAGCAACACGGTCAAGGCCCCAAGCGGGAGCAGCAGGACCAGCAGGTTCTCTACCGGAATCCGCGAGCAGGCCAGCAGGGTCAGTGCGATGACCGCCACGGCAATCAGGCTGGCGGCGCTGAAGAAGTCCAGGGCCAAGCCGCCCGGGGTCAGCAGGTGGGTGAGCAGGCTGGCGCTGTGGGCCAATACGGCGAGCACGCCGAGCATGACCAGCAGGCGTTTGTTGGCCTTGGCGCCGGACGCCAGGCGAGTGCCCTGATAAATGGTCGCAGCGGCATACAAGCAGGCGGCGGCGAGGGTAGTAAGCAAGCTGGGTGACAAGGGGAGCATAAATCCTGTTAGGCAAGCCCGAAAGTCGCTGAGTTTGGCATAGAACCCCTGCCACACGAAAGACCGCGCAACCCGACAGCGAGGTGTCCGCCGGCCACAGTCTTCGCTATAATCCGCGACCTGCCCACGCCGCAGGCTCGCCGAGCACACGTTTAGTCCGGTCCGGGCCGCCATTATCCCGGTCTACACAGGGCCTGAAAGGATCGCGCAATGTTTGAAAACTTAACCGACCGTCTCTCGCAGACGCTGCGCCATGTCACCGGCAAGGCCAAGCTGACTGAAGACAACATCAAAGACACCCTGCGTGAAGTGCGCATGGCGTTGCTCGAAGCCGACGTCGCCCTGCCGGTGGTCAAGGACTTCGTCAATTCGGTCAAGGAACGCGCCGTAGGCACCGAGGTGTCGCGCAGCCTGACGCCGGGCCAGGCCTTCGTGAAGATCGTCCAGGCCGAACTCGAAAGCCTGATGGGCGCGGCCAACGAAGATTTGAACCTGAGCGCCGTGCCGCCAGCGGTCATCCTGATGGCCGGTTTGCAGGGCGCTGGTAAAACCACCACCGCCGGCAAGCTCGCGCGCTTCCTTAAAGAGCGCAAGAAGAAGTCGGTCATGGTCGTATCCGCCGACGTTTATCGTCCTGCGGCGATCAAGCAGCTGGAAATGCTCGCCGGTGAAGTCGGCGTTACCTTCTTCCCGTCCGACCTGAGTCAGAAGCCGGTCGAGATCGCGCAAGCGGCTATTAAGGAAGCGAAACTCAAATTTATCGACGTGGTCATCGTCGATACCGCCGGTCGCCTGCACATCGATGAAGAGATGATGGGCGAGATCAAGGCGCTGCACGCCGCGATCAATCCGGTCGAAACCCTGTTCGTGGTCGACGCCATGACCGGTCAGGACGCCGCCAACACGGCCAAGGCCTTCGGTGATGCATTGCCGCTGACCGGTGTGATCCTGACCAAGGTCGACGGCGATGCCCGTGGCGGTGCTGCGCTGTCGGTGCGCGCCATCACCGGCAAACCGATCAAGTTCATCGGCATGGGCGAGAAGAGCGAAGCGCTCGATCCGTTCCACCCTGAGCGTATCGCCTCGCGCATCCTCGGCATGGGCGACGTGCTCAGCCTGATCGAGCAGGCGGAAGCGACCCTCGACAAGGACAAGGCCGACAAACTGGCCAAGAAGCTGAAGAAGGGCAAGGGCTTCGACCTCGAAGACTTCCGCGATCAGCTGCAACAGATGAAGAACATGGGCGGCCTCGGCGGGCTCATGGACAAGCTGCCGAACATGGGTGGCGTGAACCTGGCGCAAATGGGCAACGCCCAGGGCGCGGCAGAAAAGCAATTCAAGCAGATGGAAGCCATCATCAACTCCATGACCCCGGCCGAGCGCCGCGACCCTGAGATGATCAGCGGTTCGCGCAAACGCCGGATCGCCATGGGTTCCGGCACCCAGGTGCAGGACATCGGCCGCTTGATCAAGCAGCACAAGCAGATGCAGAAGATGATGAAGAAATTCTCCGCGAAAGGCGGAATGGCCAAGATGATGCGCGGCATGGGCGGTATGTTGCCCGGCGGCGGCATGCCAAAGATGTAAAGAATCCGCGCCGGCCATCAGGTCGGCGCAGCCCCACACGGAAGTGGGATATACAGCAAACCCGCACTTGGCGGGAGCTGACCGGCCGTTTTCAACGACGGCTCTATAGCAAATCTGCATGGCGGCCGATAGACCGCCGGAAAAAGTCATTTGCAAAAGTCCGGATATTCCTTAGAATATGCGGCCTTTCGGGCACCCATGCCCGCTGTGCCTTTAGATTTGCAGCACCGACTACAGGAACGATGTTCACATGCTAACAATCCGTCTTGCCCTTGGCGGCTCCAAAAAGCGCCCGTTTTACCACTTGACCGTAACCGACAGCCGCAACCCGCGCGACGGTTCGCACAAGGAACAGGTTGGCTACTTCAACCCTGTTGCCCGTGGTCAGGAAGTTCGTCTGTCCGTGAACCAAGAGCGCGTAGCCTACTGGCTGAGCGTTGGTGCACAACCTTCTGAGCGCGTTGCTCAGTTGTTGAAGGAATCTGCTAAGGCTGCGGCCTGAGCAATATGAACGCGACGCCTGCCATTGCTGATGATTTGATCGTTATCGGCAAGATTTATTCTGTTCACGGCGTTCGCGGCGAAGTGAAGGTGTACTCCTTTACTGATCCGATTAAAAACCTGCTGGACTACAAAACCTGGACGCTCAAGCGTGACGGTAATGTAAAGCAGGTAGAGCTGGTCAGCGGACGCGGGAACGACAAGTTCCTGGTCGCAAAGCTCAAGGATCTCGATGATCGCGAAGAAGCTCGTCTTCTGGCCGGTTATGAGATCTGCGTGCCGCGCAACCTGTTCCCTGAACTCACCGACGGCGAGTACTACTGGTACCAGCTGGAAGGTCTCAAGGTCATCGACACCCTCGGACAACTGTTCGGGAAAATCGATCACCTGCTGGAGACCGGCTCGAACGATGTCATGGTGGTCAAGCCTTGCGCTGGCAGCCTGGATGATCGCGAACGCCTGTTGCCCTATACGGAGCAATGCGTGTTGGCCGTCGACCTGGCAGCGGGCGAGATGAAGGTGGATTGGGACGCGGATTTCTAAGCGTGGCTAACTTGCGCGTAGAAGTGATCAGTCTGTTTCCCGAGATGTTTTCCGCCATCAGCGAGTACGGCATCACCAGTCGGGCGGTGAAACAGGGGCTCTTGCAGCTCACCTGTTGGAATCCGCGAGACTACACGACGGATCGACATCACACTGTGGACGATCGCCCGTTTGGCGGTGGTCCGGGCATGGTGATGAAGATCAAGCCCCTGGAAGATGCTCTGGTTCAGGCCAAGGCAGCAGCCGGGGAGGCGGCGAAGGTAATTTACCTGTCCCCCCAAGGCCGTCAACTGACTCAGTCGGCGGTACGCGAGTTGGCGAATCTGGATGCATTGATCCTGATTGCCGGCCGCTATGAAGGCATTGACGAGCGTTTTATTGATGCTCATGTCGATGAAGAGTGGTCGATTGGCGACTATGTACTGTCTGGCGGCGAGCTGCCGGCGATGGTCCTGATCGATGCGGTTACACGACTGCTGCCTGGAGCTTTAGGGCATGCGGACTCCGCCGAGGAAGATTCCTTTACGGATGGTTTGCTGGATTGCCCGCACTACACCCGACCGGAGGTGTATGCGGATCAGCGTGTTCCCGACGTATTGCTAAGTGGCAATCACGCGCACATCCGGCGTTGGCGTTTACAGCAGTCCCTTGGTCGGACCTTTGAACGACGCGCTGATCTTCTGGAAAGCCGCTCGCTTTCTGGAGAAGAGAAGAAGCTGCTCGAGGAATACATCCGCGAGCGGGACGATAGTTAACAACGTATCGATGGTAGATCCGACGATTTACCTTAGGAGCACAGCATGACTAACAAAATCATCCTTGCACTCGAAGCAGAGCAGATGACCAAAGAGATCCCTACCTTTGCCCCGGGCGACACCATTGTCGTTCAGGTGAAAGTGAAGGAAGGCGACCGTTCGCGTCTGCAAGCGTTCGAAGGTGTTGTTATCGCCAAGCGTAACCGCGGCGTAAACAGTGCATTCACCGTTCGTAAAATCTCCAACGGTGTTGGCGTAGAGCGTACTTTCCAGACCTACTCCCCGCAAATCGACAGCATGGCTGTCAAGCGTCGCGGTGACGTACGTAAAGCCAAGCTGTACTACCTGCGTGACCTGTCGGGTAAAGCAGCTCGCATCAAGGAAAAACTGGCTTAAGTCCAGCTTCCGATGCAAAAAAAGCAGCCTGCGGGCTGCTTTTTTGTTGCCTGCGATTTAGTGCTCGCTTGGATTTACACTGTCTCGGGCTGGATCAACGCTAACAACGTCCATCCCGCCGAAGGCTTTAACGTGTTTTCCGGTGTCACCACGTGTACCCAACCGCTGTTGTCGCGCACGAACAGCAGGGTCGCACGCTCGCCATGCAGCGCGCGGTAGTCGTCCCAGCTGAAACCGTCTGTCAATGTCGTGCTGTACAGCTCTGAGCCCTGACTCAGCTGGCTGGCGAGCTTGGCGTAGGTCAGCGCTTCGCTGCCCAGTTGATTGCCGCGATGTTCCAGACTGGTGCGATGCTTGTCGGTGCGGCGGCTTTCCTGGCCGCTGGCCAGACCAAACATGCGTTGATGGCCCAGTTCATGACGAAAGCGCATCAGCGCCAGGGTGTTCATCTCGCCGGAGGGTGACAGCGCCAGCAAATGCCCGAGGCCGACCAGGTCCAGATGCGCATCGGCATGTTGCGACGCCGGGTTGCCAAAATAGGTCGACAAGCCTTCCATCCGCGCTGCACTAATGTTTTCCCAGCTCGAATCCGTCAGCAGTACGCGACTGCCCAGTTGTTGCAGTGCCTTGCCCAGCGTGCGCGCAGGCCCGTTGGCGCCGATGATCAGGAAACCGCTCGGTGCCGGTTCCGCCACCTTCAGCAGGCGTGCCAACGGTCGTGCCGTCGCGCTTTGCAGCACCACCGTGCCGATGATCACAGCAAAGGTGAGCGGCACGAGCAGCAACGCGCCCTGATGGCCGGCCGCGTGCAGGCGAATGGCGAAGATTGCCGACACCGCCGCTGCCACGATGCCCCTTGGGGCAATCCATGCCAGCAGCGCCCGTTCGCGCCAATTCAGGCTGGAGCCCGCCGTGCACAGCAGCACATTCAAAGGGCGGGCGATGAATTGAATGACCAGCAGCAAAATCAGCACCAGAGGCCCGAGGCCGATCATGGCGTTCAGGTCCAGCCGTGCCGCCAAAAGAATGAACAGGCCGGAGATCAGCAGCACGCTGAGGTTCTCCTTGAAGTGCAGGATATGCCGCACGTCCACGCCTTTCATGTTGGCCAGCCACATGCCCATCAAGGTCACGGCCAGCAACCCGGATTCGTTGGTGACTTCGTTGGAGGCAATGAAAATACCCAGGACTGCCGCGAGCGCTGCCAGGTTGTGCAGGTATTCCGGCAGCCACTGGCGACGAATCAGGGTGCCGAGCAACCAACCACCAAAAACACCGAACAGGCTGCCGCACAAAATCACGCCACCGAAGGTCAGCAGGCTTTCCTTGAGGCCGTTACCTTCAGCGTTGGCGATGATAAAGCTATAGACGACCACCGCCAGCAGGGCACCGATGGGATCGATGGCAATGCCTTCCCAGCGCAGGATATTGGCAATCGACGCTTTCGGGCGCACGACGCGCAGCATCGGTACGATCACGGTCGGCCCGGTCACCAGGGTCAGACTGCCGAACAGGATGGCCAGCATCCAGTCGAAATCCAGTAGCCAGTGAGTGGCGACAGCAATGACCACCCAAGTGGAGAGGGCGCCAATCGTGACCAGGCGGTGGACGACGCTGCCGATCTCTCGCCACTCGGACAAATGCAGGGTCAGGCTGCCTTCGAACAGGATCAGCGCCACCGCCAGGGACACCAGCGGCATCAGCAGTGGCCCGAACATCTCTTGCGGGTTGAGCAAGTGCAGCACGGGGCCGGCCAGGATGCCGGTCAACAGCAGGAAAAGGATTGCCGGCAGTTTCAAGCGCCAGGCCAGCCATTGACAGAGCAGTGCCGCCGCACCGATTCCGCCAAATGCCAATAAGATCTGCTGTTCGCTCATTGCGGCTCCCTGTTCCTTGAAATGGCGGCCTATGAAAGACTAGCGGCCGTTTCCATGTCCAATTTTAATTTTGCGCGCAGCCTCAAGGCTGCGTGATTCGAGTGCCCATGCCTGCCATCGATCACCCGCTGATAGATCAATTCCTCGATGCCTTGTGGCTGGAGAAAGGCCTTTCCGATAACACTCGCGGTGCCTATCGCAGTGACCTGGCGCTGTTCAACGGCTGGTTACAGGACAAAGGACTAGAGCTGGTCAATACCGGGCGCGAGTTGATACTCGACCACCTGGCCTGGCGCCTGGAGCAAAACTACAAGCCTCGTTCCACTGCGCGATTTCTTTCGGGTGTGCGTGGCTTCTATCGGTATCTGTTGCGGGAAAAGATGATCTCGGTCGATCCAACGTTACGGGTTGATATGCCGCAACTCGGCAGGCCGCTGCCAAAGTCCTTGTCTGAGGCGGATGTGGAAGCCTTGCTGAAGGCGCCGGACTTGAGCGAGGCCATCGGTCAGCGCGACCGGGCCATGCTTGAAGTGCTGTATGCCTGTGGCTTGCGGGTGACCGAGCTGATCAGCCTCACCCTGGAACAAGTCAATTTGCGTCAAGGCGTGTTGCGAGTGATGGGCAAGGGCAGCAAGGAGCGGTTGGTGCCGATGGGCGAGGAGGCGATTGTCTGGGTCGAGCGCTACATGCGTGATGCCCGCAGCGAACTGCTTGGCGGACGTCCCAGCGACGTGTTGTTCCCCAGTCAGCGTGGCGAGCAGATGACCCGCCAGACCTTTTGGCACCGGATCAAGCATCAGGCCAAGGTGGCCGGCATCGGCAAGTCGCTGTCGCCACACACGCTGCGCCATGCCTTCGCCACGCACCTGCTCAACCACGGCGCAGACCTGCGGGTGGTGCAGATGCTGCTGGGGCACAGCGATTTGTCGACGACACAGATCTACACCCATGTTGCCCGGGCGCGCTTGCAGGATCTGCATGCCAAACACCATCCCAGAGGCTAACGCAAAACCTGTGGGAGCGAGCCTGCTCGCGAAGAGGCCGGCATATCCAATATTAATGGCGCCTGATACACCGCATTCGCGAGCAGGCTCGCTCCCACAGGGGGGTTGTGTCGCCACAAATGTCTTGTGTCAGGTGCATTCGGCCATGCGGACCTTATGTGATAGGCTGGGCCGGTTTGCACGATGGGCGGTTATGACCCGGTGTTTCGGCACGGGCGTTCTGATCGTCCCATATGTTCGCCTTCAGGAGTTCTCATGCGTCTGACCCAGATTTTCGCCGCCGCAGCCATTGCGTTGGTCAGCACTTTTGCCGTCGCCGATGATGCGGCCGACAAAGCCATTCGTAAAAGCCTGGAAAACCTCCAGCTCGAAGTCCCGGTGGAAAGCATCACCGCCAGCCCGTTGCCAGGCCTGTACGAAGTCAAACTCAAAGGCAGCCGTGTGCTGTACGCCAGTGCCGACGGCCAGTACGTGGTTCAGGGCTACCTGTTCGATCTCAAGGACGGCAAGCCGGTCAACCTGACCGAGAAGACCGAGCGCCTGGGCATCTCCAAGCTGATCAACGACATCCCGGTTGCCGAAACCGTTGTCTACCCGGCCATTGGCGAAACCAAGTCGCACATCACCGTATTCACCGACACCACTTGCCCGTACTGCCACAAACTCCACGCCGAAGTGCCTGAGCTGAACAAGCGCGGCATCGAAGTGCGTTACGTCGCGTTCCCGCGCCAGGGCCTGGGTTCGCCGGGTGACGAACAGCTGCAAGCGGTGTGGTGCTCGAAAGACAAGAAAGCGGCCATGGACAAAATGGTCGACGGCAAGGAAATCAAGGCCGCCAAGTGCGATAACCCGGTTTCCAAACAGTTCGCACTCGGTCAGTCGATCGGCGTGAACGGCACACCGGCCATCGTTTTGGCCGACGGTCAGGTCATTCCGGGCTACCAGCCTGCGCCACAAGTCGCCAAACTGGCGCTGGGCGCGAAGTAAATTCGCATCGTCACGGTCAGCCATTGACGATCATGGTCCGGTAGCGACATTCGCCGGGTCATCAATAGAGAACCGCGAGTATGCGGTTGTTTTCACGGCCGGCCTCGAGTCGGCCGTTTTATGGGGAGTTCACAGTGAAACCGGTCAAAGTAGGCATCTGTGGGTTAGGAACCGTCGGTGGCGGTACCTTCAACGTACTTCAGCGCAACGCCGAGGAAATTGCTCGTCGTGCCGGGCGTGGGATCGAAGTGGCACAAATTGCCATGCGCACGCCAAAGCCTCAGTTCCAAACGACCGGTATTGCGATTACCAACGATGTCTTCGAAGTGGCCACGAACCCTGAGATCGACATCGTTATAGAGCTGATGGGCGGCTACACCGTTGCCCTCGAGCTGGTACTCAAGGCCATCGAGAATGGCAAGCATGTGGTCACCGCGAACAAGGCGCTAATCGCCGTTCACGGTAATGAAATTTTCGCCAAGGCCCGCGAGAAGGGCGTGATCGTTGCGTTCGAAGCGGCGGTGGCCGGTGGCATCCCGGTGATCAAGGCGATCCGCGAAGGCCTGTCCGCCAACCGCATCAACTGGGTAGCCGGCATCATCAATGGCACCGGCAACTTCATCCTGACGGAAATGCGCGAGAAGGGTCGCACCTTCGAAGACGTATTGGCCGAAGCCCAGGCCCTGGGTTACGCCGAAGCCGATCCGACCTTCGACGTTGAGGGTATCGACGCCGCTCACAAGCTGACGATCCTGGCGTCCATCGCGTTCGGTATTCCGTTGCAGTTCGACAAGGCTTACACCGAAGGCATCACCAAGTTGACCACCGCCGACGTGAACTACGCCGAAGCGCTGGGTTACCGCATCAAACACCTGGGCGTGGCGCGCAGCACCGCGGCCGGTATCGAACTGCGCGTGCACCCGACGCTGATCCCGGCCGATCGCCTGATCGCCAACGTCAACGGCGTGATGAACGCGGTGATGGTCAACGGCGATGCTGCCGGTTCGACCCTGTTCTACGGCGCTGGCGCAGGCATGGAGCCGACCGCTTCGTCGGTGATCGCCGACTTGGTGGACGTGGTTCGCGCCATGACTTCCGACCCGGAAAACCGCGTGCCGCACCTGGCGTTCCAGCCGGACTCGCTGTCGGCTCACCCGATCCTGCCGATCGAAGCCTGTGAAAGCGCCTACTACCTGCGTATTCAGGCCAAGGACCATCCGGGCGTATTGGCTCAGGTCGCGAGCATCCTCTCGGAGCGCGGCATCAACATCGAGTCGATCATGCAGAAGGAAGCCGAGGAGCACGACGGCCTGGTGCCGATGATCCTGCTGACCCACCGCGTGCTGGAACAGCACATCAACGATGCCATCGCTGCTTTGGAAGCCTTGGCGGGTGTGGTCGGTCCGGTTGTACGGATCCGTGTCGAGCACCTTAACTGAAGCAGCGGCAAGCTTTTAGCTGCAAGCTGCAAGAAAAAGCATTAACACAGCGGCAGGCTTCATGACGCCAGTGGCAGGACGAAAGCGATTCGGCTTTTACTTGCAGCTTGTAGCTTGAAGCTTGCAGCTCCAAACCAAAGGTTTGCCCCTATGCGCTACATCAGTACCCGCGGCCAGGCACCGGCCCTGAATTTCGAAGACGTCTTGCTGGCAGGCCTTGCCACCGACGGCGGTCTGTACGTCCCGGAAAACCTGCCACGTTTCACCCAGGAAGAAATCGCTTCCTGGGCCGGCCTGCCGTATCACGAGCTGGCTTTTCGCGTTATGCGCCCGTTCGTTACCGGCAGCATCCCGGACGCCGATTTCAAAAAGATTCTTGAAGAAACCTACGGCGTGTTCGCCCACAGCGCCGTTGCGCCGCTGCGTCAGCTGAACGGCAACGAATGGGTGCTGGAGTTGTTCCACGGGCCGACCCTGGCGTTCAAGGACTTCGCCCTGCAATTGCTGGGTCGTTTGCTCGACTACGTGCTGGAAAAGCGCGGCGAGCGCGTGGTGATCGTCGGTGCCACCTCCGGTGACACCGGCTCGGCCGCCATCGAAGGCTGCAAACACTGCGAAAACGTCGACATCTTCATTCTGCATCCGCACAACCGTGTGTCCGAAGTGCAGCGTCGGCAGATGACCACCATTTTCGGTGAGAACATCCACAACATCGCCATCGAAGGCAACTTCGATGACTGCCAGGAAATGGTCAAGGCAAGCTTCGCCGACCAGGGTTTCCTCAAGGGCACTCGCCTGGTGGCGGTGAACTCGATCAACTGGGCGCGGATCATGGCTCAGATCGTCTACTACTTCCACGCGGCCCTGCAGTTGGGTGGCCCGGCGCGTTCGGTGTCGTTCTCGGTACCGACCGGCAACTTCGGCGACATCTTCGCCGGTTACCTGGCGCGCAACATGGGCCTGCCGATCAACCAGTTGATCGTCGCCACCAACCGCAACGACATCCTGCATCGCTTCATGAGCGGCAACCAATACGTTAAGGAAACCCTGCACGCCACGCTGTCGCCGTCCATGGACATCATGGTGTCGTCGAACTTCGAACGCCTGCTGTTCGACCTGCATGGTCGCAACGGCGCGGCAATCGCCGGGCTGATGGATTCGTTCAAGCAGGGCGGCGGTTTCAGCGTCGAGCAGGAGCGCTGGACCGAAGCCCGCAAGTTGTTCGACTCGCTGGCCGTGGATGACGCGCAAACCTGCGAAACCATCGCCGAAGTCTACGAGCAGACCGGTGAAGTGCTGGATCCGCACACCGCTATCGGTGTCAAAGCCGCGCGGGAATGCCGCCGTAGCCTGGACATTCCAATGGTGATCCTGGGCACCGCCCACCCGGTAAAATTCCCGGACGCCGTGGAAAAAGCCGGTGTAGGAAAAGCTCTCGAACTGCCTGTGCATCTTTCTGATTTGTTTGAACGAGACGAACGTTGCACCGTTTTGCCAAATGACCTGAAGGCCGTGCAGGCCTTTGTCAGTCAGCATGGTAACCGCGGCAAGCCGCTGTAACCGGTCAGCGCTGTTACATTTTGAAGCCCGTCTCCTGACGGGCTTTTTCATTTCTGCATGCACACTTGTCGTGTTATCGCCGCGAAAGGACAGGCGAGTGAATCACCAAGGACGTGGGAATGCTGTTTACAAGTGTGTTCAAGTCAGTTGTGCGCTGGCTGTTTTTGCTCGGCATCCTGGGTGTTGCCCAATGGGGAGGGGCGAGCCCTGCATCGACTCAGGAGCGTGGGAAGTCTGTCGCACGTTCAATGGTCGTGCTGGATGACCAGGAGTTGCAATGGATGGCCGGCCATCCACGGGTCGTGGTCACGGCACTGGAATACCCGTTGTACCTGTTCAAGGATGAACATGGCCAATGGACGGGCTTGAACAGTGACCTGCTCAAGCGCATCAGCGACATGACAGGGTTGCAGTTCGTTTACGAACAGTCTTTTTCCACCGATCAGATGCTGGCCCATCTGGAAAGCGGCGCGGCGGATTTGAGTACGACCCTGTCGATGAATGACGAACGAAAGGTATTTCTCGACTTCAGCCATGCGTTCGGCGGTGCCGGATGGGTCTTTGTCGGGCAGGCTGGGGCGCCGCCGGTGCAGTCGCTGGAGGATCTGGCGAAGCGGGTACTGGTGCTGCCGACCCGGCATGCACTGGAAGCAGTGATCCGTCGAGATTATCCATCCATCGAATTGCGTTCGGTTAAAACCTACGCCGAAGCCCGTGCCTGGGTTGAAAGTGACGAAGCCTACGTCACCATCGAAAACGAAATCGGCGCCCAGCATTTTCCGTCGGGTCGGCTGCAGATCGGGGCTGTGGTGCCGGGCAAATGGGATGCGGATTATCTGACATTGCGCAAAGGTCAGCCGCAGTTGCTGAGTATCCTCAACAAGGCGCTTGAGGCGTTTCCTGCGCAGGAGTTGCGCGACCTTCGTCTGAAATGGTTCGGTGGCGCTACCGTGCCACAGCCGACTGGCCTCTGGCAGCGGATTGACCAGTGGGTTTGCTGGGGGGTGTTGGTGCTCAGCCTGTTCGGTCTGTTGTCCCTGCTCTGGAATCGGCGGTTGGCGGTGGTGGTCAGGCAACGGGTCGAGGCCCAAAGCAGTCTGCGCGATCAGCTCGCATTCCAGCATGCCCTGATGGATGCCATGCCTGACCCGATGTTTGTCCGTGATCTGCAGGGGCGCTTGATCATGTGCAACAAAAGTTATGAGGACGCCTTGTCGACGCGCTTTGACAGGATGCAGGGGCGGCAGTTGATCGAGGTCGATGTCATGCCCAGACAAACCGCGGAACTGCTGCATGCCGAGTTCCTGGCGCAATTGAGTACGCGCAGGACGCGCTTCTTCGAGCGTCAATTGATGTTTAAGGACGGTGTCAGGGATATCTACCAGTGGACAGTGCCGTTTTATACGGCCGATGGCCAGCTACGAGGATTGTTGGGGGGCTGGGCCGACATCGCCCGGCGTACCCGACAGACGTGATGGTTGGGTTTTTTCTCTGTCATGTTCGCCGTGCATGCTCTCTTGACTGGGTTGCAGGTTCGCCTGCTGTCAGTATCCAGAACTTTCTTCTCGGGCCAGCGGTCATCTGTTGTAGGCATGCCCCAGGTACGTTGTTTTCGGACTATTGAGTGGTGATCGGGATGGAAAGTATCAGTTTGTTGCTCGGTGAGGCGCTGAGCCCGTATCAGGTCACACTGACCCCGTCAGGCATTCGTGGCGAATGCCGGGTGACCCTGAAGAATGCTATCGGTGCGACGGTGGTCGAGCGCGAGTTCAATCAGGTCCAGTTGAAAGACAAACGCTTGCTGACGGATGTGGTCGACGGTTTGCATCGCGACGTGCTGATCGCTGAAGGACGCCTTGAGCCTTGTGTCATCGCGGCATTGCGTAATGCGGCGCAGGACAAGCTTCTGGCCAGCCGCAATTGAACGGATGTTTGTGGGAACCTTCCCGCGCCCAGGTCAGTCAGACCTTGTAACAGCAGGATCGAGCATTGTGCTCCGGTGCTTGTAGCTTGCTGCTACTGGTCTCCAAGCAGGCCACGTTTTACCCCGAGTCGTCTCCCCACTTCTCGGGGTTTCTTTTGCCCGGGATTTGTCAGGGCTGCGCCAGGTTGTCGAAAAACGCCTTGGTGTCTTTCAGGTAATCGCTTCGACTCTCCGGATCCAGCCAGGCAGCGTAGGCCTCGTCAAGGCGTTCGCGGGGAAGGGTGCGCAGCACCTGGTTGATCTCGACAATGGCCTGCCGGCCCTTTGGCGTGTCGGTGCAACCGATGTAACCGGACAGGTACTTGCCCGTGCCACGGATCGGATAGAACTGCAATTCATCCTCGGCGATGCCTTGCAGTGAGGCCTGGTAGCGAATTTCCGGGCGATAGCCCAACAGCAGGCGCAAGCGCCCCAAGCGCTGCATCTGCAGCAGGCTGCCCAAGGCGTCGTTGCCGTAATGAGCGGTCAGCGCGTCGGCTGGCGCTTGCTTGAGCAGCCCGTCGAGGTATTCGCCGTAATTGCGCTCGGCAATGATCCCCAGCTTTTCGCTGCCGCTGGCGAGCAGCTCTGCCAGGTCCACTTCGCCGTCCTTGATAAAGGGTGCCAGCACTTTCTGGTCAACGCGCCGCACGGCCAAGCCATTGCTCATGGCGCGGAAGACCGGGATGGAAAAGGCAATCCACTGTTCCCGTTCCTTGCTCCAGTTCAGCGCCGCGTCGCAGACGAGGGACGGTTCGTGGAGCATTTGCAATCCACGGGCACGATTGACCCTCATCACGCTGTGCTGGTATTGCGGCATGCCGGCAATCAACAACAGAAGCAGTTGATCGATAACGCCCTGGCCCTTTTTCGGCCCGTCGAAGATCGTCAGCGGCGGCAGGTCGCGCTTGAGCCAGATCAGGGTTTCCTTGGTTTGCGCCAGGGCTGACGGGACCGGTTCAAGGAGCAGGAACAAGGTCGCCAACACGCACAGTAGCCACCCGCCGCGCGACGGGCAGTGACTAATGGCCCATGCAGGCCGGCGCCTCCGTTCAGATGGCTCCGTCTTTGCGCAATTGTGCGATCTGTGTCGCGTCATAGCCAAGTTCCTGGAGTACCTGTGCGTTGTGCTCACCCAGTTGTGGCCCGACCCATTCACATTCCCCGGGTGTCTCTGAGAGTTTCGGCACAATGCCCGGCATCTTGAAGTCTTTGCCGTCCGGCAGCTTGGCTTGCAGGAACATTTCCCGCGCCAGGTACTGAGGGTCATTGAACATGTCTTCGGCGCTGAAGATCCGGCTGGCCGGCACCTCGGCCTGATTGAGCTGTGCCAGCACCGTGTCCAGTGGCAACGAGTTGACCCAGCGATCGATGACGCCATAAATCTCGTCGCGTCGGGCATCGCGGCCATCGTTGCTGGCAAGCAGAGGGTCGTTGGCCAGGTCTTCCCGGCCAATGATCAGCATGAAGCGTTTGAAAATCGCGTCGCCATTGGCGCCGATCTGCACGTGCTTGCCATCGGCACTGGTGTGGATCGAGGACGGGGTGATGCCCGGCATGATGTTGCCCGTGCGTTCGCGGATGAAGCCGAACACGTCGAACTCCGGGACCATGCTTTCCATCATCGCGAAGATGGCTTCGTACAGCGCTACGTCCACCACTTGCCCCTGGCCGCCGTTGACTTCACGATGACGCAGGGCCATCAACGCGCCGATCACGCCCCAGAGCGCGGCAATCGAGTCGCCGATGGAAATGCCGGTGCGCACCGGTGGCCGGTCTTCGAAGCCGGTGATGTAGCGCAGGCCGCCCATGGATTCACCGACCGCGCCAAAGCCGGGCTGATCTTTCATCGGGCCGGTCTGGCCGAAACCCGACAGCCGCACCATCACCAGTTTCGGGTTCAAGGCGTGCAAGACGTCCCAGCCCAGGCCGAGTTTTTCCAGGACACCGGGACGAAAGTTTTCGATCAGAATGTCGGCTTCACCCAGCAGCTGTTTCAGGATCGCCTGACCGTCGGGGTGCTTGAGATTGAGAGTCAGGGACTTTTTGTTGCGGGCCTGGACGAACCACCACAACGAAGTGCCTTCATACAACTTGCGCCATTTGCGTAATGGATCACCGCCGTCCGGGGATTCGATCTTGATCACGTCGGCACCGAATTCAGCGCAAATGCGCGAGGCAAACGGGCCGGCAATCAAGGTACCCAATTCGATGACTTTCAGACCGGAAAGCGGTTTGGCGGTGAACGGCATGCTGGATCCTGTGGGGCAAAGGTTGGGCGAATAGAGCGTTTTAGCATAGCCGACTGTCCGACGCTCCAGCTTGATTGTGTTCAATTCGTGGATTGCCCGTCGCATCGGTTAGACTTGCCGCCTTTCCTCGTATCAAGAAGCCCGTTCATGGCCCAGCCGTCCACGACCTACAAGTTTGAACTGAACCTCACCGACCTCGACCGCAGCGTCTATGAGAGCGTGAAGCAGACCATCGCCCGTCACCCTTCGGAAACCGAAGAGCGTATGACCGTGCGCCTGCTGGCCTACGCCCTCTGGTACAACGAGCAGCTGTCTTTTGGCCGTGGTCTGTCAGAAGTGGATGAGCCGGCCTTGTGGGAAAAAAGCCTGGATGACCGCGTCCTGCACTGGATCGAAGTCGGCCAGCCGGATGCCGAGCGCCTGACCTGGTGCTCGCGTCGCACTGAACGCACCAGCCTGCTGGCCTATGGCAGCCTGCGCGTGTGGGAAGGCAAAGTGGTGCCGGCGGTGAAAAACCTGAAAAACGTCAACATTGCTGCCGTGCCTCAGGAAGTCCTGGAAACCCTGGCCAAGGACATGCCCCGCGTTATCAAGTGGGACGTGATGATCAGCGAAGGCACGATCTTCGTCACCGACGACCGTGGTCAGCACGAAGTCCAGTTGCAGTGGCTGGCCGGTGAGCGCGGCTGATTTTTCGCTGCTGCACCGCGTCACCCGGTTTTATCCTATGTATTGAAGAGAAGCATCTTTCACCCCATGCGCATCGAACCTCGCCTGCTGCCCGACACCCTGCCATTCCTCGGTGATATTCCGCCGCTGTTGACCCGCCTGTACGCGGCGCGGGGCGTGCAGTCCGAGGCGGAACTGGACAAGAGCCTGGCGCGGTTGATTCCGTTCCAGCAACTCAAGGGCATCGATGCCGCCGTGGATCTGCTGGTGACTGCGCTCGAACAGCGCCAGCGCATTCTGATCGTCGGCGACTTCGATGCCGACGGCGCGACGGCCAGCACCGTGGGCACGCTGGGTCTGCGTCTGTTGGGGGCGGCACATGTCGATTACCTGGTGCCCAACCGATTCGACTATGGCTACGGCCTGACTCCGGAAATCGTCGCGGTGGCGCTCGAGCGTCAACCGCATTTGCTGATCACCGTCGACAACGGCATCTCCAGCGTCGAAGGCGTGGCAGCGGCGAAAAAGGCCGGGCTCAAGGTGCTCGTCACCGACCACCACTTGCCCGGTGACGAGCTGCCGCTGGCCGATGCCATCGTCAATCCGAACCAGCCCGGTTGCGAGTTTCCGAGCAAGGCGCTGGCCGGTGTCGGGGTGATTTTCTATGTGCTGATGGCCCTGCGTGCGCGGTTGCGCGAGCTGGGCTGGTACTCAAGCAAGCCGCAGCCGAATATCGGCGAACTGCTCGATCTGGTGGCTCTGGGCAGCGTGGCCGACGTGGTGCCGCTGGATGCCAACAACCGGATTCTGGTGCACCAGGGCCTGGAACGGATTCGCGCCGGACGTGCCCGGCCGGGGATCAAGGCGATCCTCGAAGTGGCCAAGCGCGATCATGCGCGCATCACCTCTACCGATCTTGGCTTCATCGTCGGCCCGCGCCTGAACGCTGCAGGGCGCCTGGACGACATGAGCCTGGGCATCGAATGCCTGCTGACCGAAGACGCAGGTCTGGCCCGTGAAATGGCTGCTCAATTGGACGGCATGAACCAGGATCGCAAATCCATCGAGCAGGGCATGCAGCGCGAAGCGCTGGCGCAACTCAAGGATCTGCCGGTGGAGTCGATGCCGTTCGGCTTGTGCCTGTTCGATCCCGAGTGGCATCAAGGCGTCATCGGTATCCTCGCGTCACGGATGAAAGAGCGCTATTTCCGCCCGACCATCGCCTTTGCCGATGCCGGAGATGGCCTGCTCAAGGGCTCGGGGCGTTCGGTCCAGGGCTTTCACATCCGCGACGCCTTGAGTGTGGTGGCGGCGCAGCATCCGAATCTGATCACCAAATACGGTGGCCACGCGATGGCGGCCGGCCTGACGCTGCCGGAAGCGAATTTCCCCTTGTTCGCCGAAGCCTTCGACGCTGAAGTGCGCCGGCAACTGCGCGAAGAGGACCTGACTGGCCGCCTGTTGTCGGACGGCACCCTGGCGGTGGAGGAGTTCCACCTGGAGCTGGCCCGTGCCCTGCGGCATGCCGGTCCTTGGGGGCAACACTTCCCGGAACCCTTGTTTCATGGGGTGTTCCAGTTGGTCGAGCAGCGCGTCGTTGGCGAGCGCCACCTTAAAGTCGTGCTGAAAAGCGAGTGTGGTTCGGTGAAGCTCGACGGCATTGCCTTCGGGATCGACCGCGACATCTGGCCGAATCCGACCATCAAATGGGTGGAACTGGCCTACAAGCTCGACCTCAACGAGTTTCGTGGCAACGAGACGGTTCAACTGATGATTGCCCACATCGAACCGCGTTGACCCCTTCGCGAGCAGGCTCGCTCCCACAGGTTTTGCATGAACCCTGTAGGAGCTGGCTTGCCAGCGAAGGCGATTTGCCTGACACCGAATCTCTCTGAACCCTCCCTCATCCCCGGTTGTCGACTAGGCTCTAAGCACTGCTTGATTTTGGCCTTGTGACGTCTTGTCGAATTTTTTGCCCGCGGGGGCGGGTGTTGTACCTTTTTCCTGTCACTCGTCGACTATTCAAACAGAACCTGGAGCCTGCCCACTGATTCGAGAGGTGCCCCATGAGTCTGCTGCTTGAACCCTTTACCCTTCGCCAATTGACCCTGCCCAACCGCATCGCGGTATCGCCGATGTGCCAGTACTCCAGCGCCGATGGCCTGGCCAATGACTGGCACCTGGTCCACCTCGGCAGCCGCGCTGTCGGCGGGGCCGGGTTGGTGTTTACCGAAGCCACGGCGGTCACCGCCGACGGGCGTATCACGGCCGAGGACCTCGGTCTGTGGAATGACGAACAGATCGAACCCCTGCAACGCATCACCCGCTTTATCACCGCCCAGGGCGCCGTTGCCGGCATTCAGCTGGCCCATGCCGGGCGCAAGGCCAGCACTTACCGGCCGTGGCTCGGCAAGCATGGCAGCGTCAAACCCGATGAGGGCGGCTGGGTGCCGGTCGGACCTTCACCGATTGCATTCGATCCACAGCACACCCAACCCAGGCAACTCGATGACGGCGAGATCGCCAAGGTGATCCAGGCCTTTGTCGATGCGGCAAAGCGCTCACTGACGGCCGGTTTCAAGGTGGTCGAAATGCACGCGGCCCATGGTTACCTGCTGCATCAGTTCCTGTCGCCGTTGAGCAATCAGCGTCGCGATCAATATGGCGGTTCGTTCGAAAATCGCATTCGGCTGGTGCTGCAGGTCACCGAAGCGGTGCGTGCGGTGTGGCCTGAAGAGTTGCCGGTGTTTGTCCGGGTCTCGGCCACCGACTGGGTGGAAGACGGCTGGAACCCCGATGAAACCGTGGAGTTGGCGCGCCGCCTGAAAGACCTGGGGGTGGACCTGATCGACGTCTCGTCAGGCGGGACGGCGGTGAATGCGGAGATTCCCACAGGGCCCGGTTACCAGACCCGCTTCGCCGAACGTGTGCGCAAGGAGTCGGGCATGGCCACCGGCACCGTTGGCATGATCACCGAGCCGGCCCAGGCCGAGCACATCCTGCGCACCTGTCAGGCGGACATCATCTTCCTTGCCCGTGAGTTGTTGCGCGATCCGTATTGGGCGCTGCATGCAGATGACGATCTGGGTGGGCACAAGGCCGTATGGCCGGCGCAATATCAGCGGGCGACTCACCGTGAGCAGCCGATTCATGAATCGGATTTGCGCGACTGAAATCCATCGATAAACAAAAGCCCCTGAATCGTGAGATTCAGGGGCTTTTGTTTATGCGGCTGACCGATCAGGCGGCTTCGATCTTGCTGCGGTTCTGCTCGACCTGGTTCAGGTAGCCCTTGAGCTTTTCCTGCTCGGCTATCGTCGTGAACAAACCGAGCTTGCTGCGACGCCAGAGGATGTCGTGGGCGCTGGTTGCCCATTCTTCACTGCACAGATAGTCGACTTCGCGGGTGTAGAGACCGCCACCGATGTGCTCGCCCAGATCGCTGAGGTCCTGTACGCCTTCGAGCATGCGCCAGGTACGGCTGCCGTAGGTGGTGGCCCAGCGGCGAGCGATCTCGCTCGGTACCCAGTCGAATTTGTCGCGGATACGCGAGCTCAAGGCTTGCGGGGTGGTCATGTCTTCACCGCCCGGCAGCGTGGCGCTGGCGGTCCAGCTTGGCTTGATGTGCTTGAAGTACGGTGCCAGTTGCGCCAGCGCCGACTCGGCCAGTTTGCGATAGGTGGTGAGCTTGCCGCCGAACACCGACAGCAACGGAGCCTCTTCGCCAGTGCCAGACAGCGCCAGGGTGTAATCGCGGGTCACGGCCGACGGGTTATCGGATTCGTCGTTGCACAGCGGGCGCACACCGGAATAGCTGTGCAGGATGTCGTCGCGGCTGATTTGCTTTTTGAAATGGGCGTTGACCACGTTCAACAGGTAATCGGTTTCGCCGTCGGTGATCGCAACGGCTGCCGGATCGCCGGTGTACTCGCGGTCGGTGGTGCCGATCAGGGTGAAGTGATTCAGGTACGGAATGGTGAACACGATGCGCTGATCTTCATTTTGCAGGATGTGCGCGTGTTCGCCTTCGTACAGTTTCGGCACGATCAGGTGGCTGCCCTGGATCAGGCGGATGCCGTATGGCGATTCCATCTTCAAGTCATCGCGAATGAACTTGGCGACCCATGGCCCGGCCGCATTGACCAATGCCTTGGCGCGGATCGAAAACAGGCTGCCGTCGGCGCGTTCCAGGTGCAGGTGCCACAGGCCCTTGGTGCGACGCGCGCTGACGCAGCGGGTCTGGGTGTGAACGTGGGCGCCGTTTTCCCGGGCGGCCATGGCGTTCAACACCACCAGGCGCGCATCGTCGACCCAGCAATCGGAGTATTCGAAACCCTTGGTGATCTCGCTTTTGAGCGCGCTGTCGGGGCCGAACTTCAGGCTTTTCGAACCTTGCAGTTGTTCACGCTTGCCCAGGTTGTCATAGAGGAACAGACCGGCGCGGATCATCCACGCCGGGCGCAGGTGCGGGCGGTGTGGCAACACGAAACGCATTTGCTTGACGATGTGTGGAGCCTTGGTCAACAGCACTTCGCGTTCGGCCAGGGCTTCACGCACCAGGCGGAATTCGTAATGCTCGAGGTAGCGCAGGCCACCGTGAATCAGCTTGCTGCTGGCCGACGAGGTATGGCTGGCCAAGTCATCCTTTTCACAAAGGAACACCGAGAGACCGCGACCGGCGGCATCCGCTGCGATCCCCACGCCATTGATCCCGCCACCGATGACGGCGATATCGTAAATCTCGGCGAGAGGGGGCGTAGGCAAGGTGGAAGTGGGCATCGGCGCGGCCTCGGAATTCTTTGATGTTCTGTATTTGAATTCGAACATTAATGTTCATTTGCGAAAATACTAGCCCATAAAGACGCGCACAGCCAGTCAGCTTCGATTGAAAATACTCATCGAAGGGGCGTTAAAGGAAAATTTACGAACATTTGAATGTATGTCGGGAGTGCTTTTTGTGGCGAGGGAGCTTGCTCCCGCTGGGCTGCGAAGCAGCCCTGAAACCCGTCAACCAGGTTCAGTCAGTTGTATTGAGCCAGTCGGGTTTGCGACGGCTTCGCCGTCGAACGGGAGCAAGCTCCCTCGCCACAGGGGAGCGTCGCTTTCGAGAGGTTAAACGACTTCCAGCCGAACCTTGTGCTGGTTCAACAGCTGCGCCAGCGCCGGGGAAGGCTGCTGATCGGTGACCAGGCAATCGACCAGGCTGATCGGCCCCAGGCGAATCATGGCGTTGCGCCCGAACTTGCTGGAGTCGGCCGCGAGGATCACTTGCCGGGCATTGGCAATGATCGCCTGGGATACCCGCACTTCCTGATAGTCGAAGTCCAGCAGGCTGCCGTCTTCATCGATGCCGCTGATGCCGACCAGCGCGAAATCGACCTTGAACTGGTTGATGAAGTCGACACTGGCCTGACCCACCACGCCACCATCGCGCCGCACATTACCGCCGGTCAGCAGGACATCGAAATCGTCCTTGGCGCTGAGCATGGAGGCAACGTGCAGGTTGTTGGTGATGATCTTCAGATGGTTGTGATTGAGCAGTGCCCGGGCAATGGATTCGGTGGTCGTGCCGATGTTGATGAACAACGAGGCATGGTCGGGAATCTGCGCAGCAATGGCTTCGCCGATACGCTGTTTCTCATCGCGCATCTGATCGGCACGCATGGCGTAGGCGGTGTTTTCAACGCTGGAGTCGTAAGCCGCGCCGCCGTGGTAGCGACGCAACAAATTGGCTTCCGCGAGCTGATTGATGTCGCGGCGAATGGTCTGCGGGGTAACTACGAACAGCGTGGCCATTTCCTCGATGCTGACATAGCCGCGTTCGCGGACCAGTTCGAGGATTTGCTGCTGACGGGGAGGCAGATTCATGGGGCGTCCTTTGGGCTGCCGTGCAAAATTTGCCCATGATGCCGCAGGAATCTGCTCCCGACCAGTTACATACAGATATGGGGACTGGAGTTCGCTTATTCAGCTTCGTCTTCAGCCGCCCAATTACGGGTGCGGCTGACCGCTTTTTTCCACCCTGCGTAGAGTTTTTCCTTCGCCGTTTCATCCAGCGTCGGCTCGAACTTGCGCTCGATCACTGCCTTGCCGCGCAACTCTTCCAGGCTGCCCCAGAAACCACAGGCCAGGCCTGCCAGGTAAGCCGCACCCAGTGCCGTGGTTTCGCGCATTTGCGGGCGCTCGACCTGCGTGCCGAGGATGTCGGCCTGGAACTGCATGAGGAAGTTGTTGGCCACCGCGCCGCCATCCACACGCAGGGCCTTGAGGCGTTCGCCGGAGTCCTGTTGCATGGCGTCGAGCACGTCGCGGGTCTGGTAGGCAATCGATTCCAGTGCGGCACGGATAATGTGATCCACGCGTACGCCGCGGGTCAGGCCGAACAATGCGCCACGGGCGTACGGGTCCCAGTAGGGAGCGCCAAGACCGGTGAAGGCCGGCACCAGGTACACGCCGTTGCTGTCCTTGACCTTGTTGGCGAAGTATTCGGTGTCGTGGGCGTCGTTGATGATCTTCAGTTCGTCACGCAGCCACTGCACGGTAGAACCACCGTTGAACACCGCGCCTTCCAGGGCGTAGGCCACTTCGCCACGTGGGCCGCAAGCGATGGTGGTGAGCATGCCGTGTTGGGATTTCACGGCTTTGTCGCCGGTGTTCATCAACAGGAAGCAGCCAGTGCCGTAGGTGTTTTTCGCCTGGCCTGGCTCGACGCACATCTGGCCGAACAGGGCGGCTTGCTGGTCACCGGCAATGCCGCCGATGGCGATGCCGCTTTTGGTACGGCCATAAATTTCCGAGGACGATTTAACTTCCGGAAGCATTTCGCGCGGAATATCCAGCACCTCCAGCATCTTCGCGTCCCACTCCAGGGTGTGGATGTTGAAGAGCATGGTGCGCGAAGCGTTGGTGTAGTCGGTGACATGCACCTTGCCGCCGGTAAATTTCCAGATCAGCCAGCTGTCGACGGTGCCGAACAACAGTTCGCCGTTGCGCGCGCGCTCGCGGCTGCCTTCGACGTTGTCGAGGATCCACTTGAGCTTGGTGCCCGAGAAGTACGGGTCGGTGACCAGGCCGGTGGTGTCGCTGATGTATTGCTCGTGGCCATCGCGCTTGAGTTGCTGGCAGATCTCGGTGCTGCGTCGGCACTGCCAGACGATCGCGTTGTAGATCGGGCGGCCGGTGTTCTTGTCCCAGACAACGGTGGTTTCGCGCTGGTTGGTGATACCGATGGCCGCCACTTGGTCGTGGTGCAGGCCGGCTTGTGCCAGGGCCTCGACCATCACGGCGCTTTGGGTGGCAAAAATTTCCATTGGGTCATGTTCAACCCAGCCGGCTTGCGGGTAATGCTGGGCAAACTCCCGTTGGGCGGTGCAGACCACGTTTGCGTCGCGGTCGAAAATGATCGCGCGGGAGCTGGTCGTACCCTGATCGAGGGCAATGATGTAGTTCTTATTCTGTGTGTCGGTCATGTCGATTGCCTTGGACGAAATAAGGGGGTGAGGTCTGGCGCGCGATCAAAGGGCAGGGGCACGCGCCAACGGTATCAAGAAGTTCTGGGTTTGCCGTCAATGGCAGCTGTTACATCCTTTGTAGCAGGTACGGCGCTGGGCAGATGGCGGGCAATCAACCCACGATAGGCTGCAGCACCGAGGCAGGCACCGACAATCGGTGCAAAAACAGGAATCAGGAAATACGGAATATCGCGTCCGCCGGTGAAGGAAATTTCACCCCAGCCAGCGAAGAAAGTCATCAGTTTAGGGCCGAAGTCCCGCGCAGGGTTCATGGCAAAACCGGTCAGCGGCCCCATCGAACTGCCGATCACAGCAATCAGCAGGCCGATCAGCAGCGGTGCCAGCGGGCCTTTGGGCAGGCCATTGTTGTCATCGGTCAGGGACATGATCACGCCCATCAGGATGGCTGTAATGATCACCTCGACCAGAAATGCCTGGGCGGTGGTCAGCACAGGATTCGGGAAGGTGGAGAACACGGAGGCCAACTCAAGGCTGGCTTGAGTGCCGCGAACCATGTGGTGCGTTTGTTCGAATTCGAAGAATAGATTGCTGTAGAGCGTGTAGACCAACAGCGCTCCACAGAAGGCCCCCGCCACTTGGGCGAGTACGTAGAAAGGCAATTTACGCTTTTCGAAGTCCGCGAAAATGCTCAGGGCAATACTGACGGCAGGGTTCAGATGAGCCCCGGAAACCCCGGCGGTAAGGTAGATCGCCATGCTGACGCCGACGCCCCAGATAACGCTGATTTCCCACAAGCCAAAACTGGCACCCGCGACCTTGAGCGCGGCAACACAACCTGTACCAAAAAAGATCAGCAGCGCTGTACCCAGAAACTCGGCCATGCATTGGCTCGAGAGCGACGGTTGTTGTAAAGCAGTTGTCATTGAAACCTCATTTTTTTGTTGTCTGGCGCTTTTTCCATCATGGTCGGAGCGCGGTTTTCGCCGAGGCAGGATCCCCATCCTGGTCGCGGTTTACTGCTGGGTGCAGCGGTAGGACGTTTCGTACAGTTTCATAAACGAAAAAATATAGACAAGAAACGCTGCTGTCAAAGGTCGAAAGTGAACCATCGGTCACAAAAAAACTATTCGTTGCATGAATGAATGAGTCATTGCGCAATGGGATGGCCAGGCAATGGCGTTATGGATGCGCCGCCGTAGAGCCTTTTAACGATCAATGTCCTAGAATCGGGCGCAGTATTTTTCTTCTGCCGCCCAGTCTGGAGCTGTCATGACCCCCGCATTGGATTTGTTGAAAAAGGTTCGGGCCGAACATCGCGTACACAGTTACGAACATGATCCCAAGGCCGCCTCCTACGGATTGGAAGCGGCGGAAAAACTCGGGCTCGATCCAGCGCAGGTGTTCAAGACTTTGCTGGCGGCCAGCGAAAAGGGCGAGTTGCTGGTGGCCGTGGTGCCGGTTGTCGGCAGCCTGGACTTGAAAGGGCTGGCCCACGCCGCGGGCGTGAAAAAGGTCGAAATGGCCGACCCGGCGGCAGCGCAGCGCTCTACTGGCTATCTGTTGGGCGGGATCAGTCCGCTGGGGCAGAAAAAGCGGTTGCGTACCTTCATTGATAATTCGGCCCAGCCCTTCGCCAGCATTTTTGTCAGTGCGGGCCGACGTGGATTGGAAGTCGAACTGGCACCGGCCGTGCTGGCCGAACACACCCAGGCGAAGTTTGCCGATATCGGCCGTGCGTGAGCGTCCAAGTGAGCGTAGCGCTGTATGGTGAAAATCAGCCTGCTCTGTCACTGGCGCTGGCTCGGCCGGCGCTACATGCTCAGCGGTCTGACAAAGGGAGAAGGTTATGCAGCTTGAGTTTCATCAGGTCGACGCGTTCAGTAATCAGCCATTTAGCGGTAATCCGGCGATGGTCTATCGGCTCGATACATGGCTCGCCGATGAGTTGATGCAAAAGATTGCCGCCGAGCACAACCTCGCCGAAACGGCGTTTGTCGTGCGTGAAGGGCAGGGCTGGCACATACGCTGGTTTACGCCGACCACCGAGGTGCCATTGTGCGGTCACGCGACGCTGGCTAGCGCCTATGTGCTGTTCGAGATCTATAAAGAGCCTGTCGAGAGACTGGACTTCACCTGCAAGTCCGGCCCGTTGAGCGTGACGCGGGAGGGCGGAGGCCTGTGGCTGGACTTCCCGGCGATCACTGCGTCGCCGGTGAACGTGATCCCGGACATCGAGCGTGCACTGGGCGTGAAGGCTGTCGAGGTACTGGCTTCGAATGAGCTGTTCGTGGTGCTGGAGTCGGAGCAAGCCGTGCTCGACTGCAAGCCGGACATGGTGGCCCTGGCGAAACTGCCATGGTTGGGCGCCATCGTGACGGCGCGGGGCGAGCAGCACGATTTCGTTTCCCGCTACTTCGCCCCGGCAATCGGCATCAATGAAGACCCTGTGACCGGATCGACCCATTGCCTTCTGATTCCGTACTGGTCAAAGCGTTTGGGCAAGTCGAGCCTGACGGCTTTTCAGCGTTCGGCGCGGGGTGGGGAATTGTTCTGTCGACTGGAAGGCGATCGAGTGAAGATCGGCGGGAATGCGACGCTCGTGGCGAGTGGAACGCTGATGTTGGGCTGATCCAAAACCACTGTAGGAGCGAGCCTGCTCGCGATAGCGGTATCACATTCAACAGAGGTGTTGACTGATCCATCGCTATCGCGAGCAAGCTCGCTCCCACAGGGATTGTGTTGTTTAGTTAGCGGGGCTGTAACGCCGGACACCGGATTCGGCCACCGGAATCTGCGCCGCCGTGCTGCCGGACGCCTGGAACAGCACCAGGTGTTCAGCTGCGACACGAATACCCACCTCCGTCCCAACCTGACGATCGACATGGCTCGGGAAAATCGATTCCAGCTGTGCGCCTGTCGGCAGTTGCAAGCGATACAGGGTCGATGCGCCCAGGAACGTCTTGCCGGCGATTCGTGCCTTCAGTGCGCTGTCCGGTGCATAGACGATATCGTCCGGGCGCAGCAGCACGTCCACAGCGCCGCCTACCGGCCAGGTGTAGGCCCGATTGCCGCGCAACTCACCCAGCTCGGTTTGCACCGATTCGGGGCTGCTCAACTGACCGCGAATGAAATAGCCCTGGCCGATGAAACTCGCCACGAAGGGGGTCAGCGGTTCGTGATACAGGTTGTAGGGCGTATCCCACTGCTCCAGGCGACCTTCCTTGAACACGCCAACGTGGTCGCTGACCGCGAAGGCTTCTTCCTGGTCGTGAGTCACCAGAATCGCGCTGGTGCCACGGGCTTTGAGGATGTCGCGTACTTCATGGCTGAGCTTGCGGCGCAATTCGCCATCAAGGTTGGAAAACGGTTCGTCGAGCAACAGCAGTTGCGGTTCCGGCGCCAGGGCGCGGGCCAGGGCGACACGTTGCTGCTGACCACCGGAAAGCTCGTGGGGGAAACGCTTGCCGAGGTTCTTCAGGTTGACCAGTTCCAGCAACTCTTCGGTCACGCGATCCTTTTGCGGATGCTTGCGAATGCCGAAGGCGATGTTGTCGGCCACGCTCAAATGCGGAAACAGCGCGTAGTCCTGGAACACCATGCCGATACGACGCTTCTCCGGAGCGAGGGTGAAACCGGCGCTGGAGATGGTCTCGCCAGCCAGCTGGATTTCGCCTTCGTGTACCGGTTCGAAACCGGCAATCGCCCGCAGGGTGGTGGTCTTGCCGCAGCCCGACGAGCCCAGCAGGCAACCGATGTCGCCTGCGTTCAGGTGCAGGTTGAGGTTCTGCACCACGCGCTGGTCTTGATAGCCGCAGGCGAGGTTGCGCAGGTTAAGCAGTAATGGCTGGCTCATGCGTGGTGATACGCCGGTTCGACGAGGAACTCGAGCAGGGCTTTTTGCGCGTGCAGACGGTTTTCGGCTTGATCCCAGGCCACCGAGCGTTTGTCGTCGAGCAGGTCGACGCTGATTTCCTCGCCACGGTGCGCCGGCAGGCAGTGCATGAACAGCACGTCTTCAGCGGCCAGGTCGAGCAGGGCGCGGTTGACTTGATACGGTGCGAACAGTTGCAGACGCTTGGCGGTTTCCTCTTCCTGGCCCATGGAGGTCCAGACGTCGGTGCTCACCAGGTGTGCACCACGCACGGCTTCCTTCGGGTCGCGAACGATGGTGACCCGATCGCCGGCCTTGGCCAGGAACACCGGGTTGGGTTCGTAGCCTTCAGGGCAGGCAACGCGCAACTGGAAGTCGAACTGGATCGCCGCTTCTATATAGCTGTTGCACATGTTGTTGCCGTCGCCGATCCAGGCCACGGTCTTGCCCTGGATGGAGCCGCGGTGTTCGAGGAAGGTCTGCATGTCCGCCAGCAACTGGCACGGGTGCAGGTCATCGGACAGGCCGTTGATCACCGGCACGCGGGAGTTGGCGGCGAATTCGGTCAGGTTGCTGTGGGCAAAGGTACGGATCATCACCGCGTCGAGCATGCTCGACATGACGATGGCGCAGTCGCCGATCGGCTCGCCACGGCCCAGTTGGGTGTCACGTGGCGACAGGAAGATCGCCTGGCCGCCGAGCTGGATCATGCCGGCCTCGAAGGAGATCCGGGTACGGGTCGAGGATTTCTCGAAAATCATCCCCAGGACGCGGTTTTTCAGAGGCTCGAACAGTACGCCGCGGTTACGCAGGTCCTTGAGCTCAACGCCTCGACGGATCACGCTGACCAGCTCTTCGGGCGTGCAATCCATCAGGGAGAGAAAGTGCCTTGCGCTCATCATTGACTACCTTTTGCTACAAACCGCAGATGCTCAAAGCCTTGTTTAACGGAACAACGGGCGAGACCTGCGGCGTAAGCCGCACGGGGCGACGAAATAGGGGGAGGCGCGATCTTATAATTAAATGTCGCGTCTTACCAATAGGGCTACAGTTTTTAGGGAGTTTCAGAGGTGCTACGGGTTCACCGAGGTAGCGCTTTTGAAACCTTTTTCCTGATAGCAGCGGTTCATTTGTACACCGGCCTCTCGGGGCTTGGCAATCAGGCTGGGCGGCAATGGTGCGCTGACAGTCGGTTTCTGACCTGTCATTCATCAGCGCCGGGCTCGACGAACGCTGGCGCCTGATCGGCGAACTGACCGGCGTGCAGGGCCCCCACGGGCCGATTGAAACCCTTCAGGAAATCCAGTTGCAGGCGCTGCCCAGGCTGCCTTCGAACTGAACTCTGATGGCTATCGGCTGGCCTGATAACCCTCGATTCACAAGACGAACGTCGCTGGCGCAGTGTCGGGTCTGGCGCCATAGTTTTGTTTCCGCGGCCAACGCTGCCCGCCCATAACAAGACAGAAACTGGCCATGACCAAGACTCTCCATCACCGTGCGTGCCATTTGTGCGAAGCCATCTGTGGCTTGACCATCGAAACCACCAGGGGCGAAGGCGGTAACGTCCAGATCACTTCGATCAAGGGCGACCCCCAGGATACGTTCAGCCGTGGGCACATCTGTCCCAAGGCCGTGGCGTTGCAAGACATTCAGAACGATCCGGATCGCCTGCATCAGCCGATGCAGCGGGTGGGCAATGAGTGGCAGCCCATCGAGTGGGAAGCGGCATTCAATCTGGTCGCCGAACGCCTCGCCGCCATTCAGGAGCGTCACGGGCAAAACGCCGTGGCGGTCTATCAAGGCAACCCGAGCGTGCACAATTACGGGCTGATGACCCACAGCAATTACTTCCTCGGCCTGCTGAAAACCCGCAATCGGTTTTCCGCGACGTCGGTCGATCAATTGCCCCATCACCTGACCAGTCATTTGATGTATGGCCACGGTCTGTTGCTGCCAATCCCGGACATCGATCACACTGATTTCATGCTGATCCTGGGCGGCAACCCGCTGGCTTCGAACGGCAGCATCATGACCGTGCCGGATGTGGAAAAACGCTTGAAGGCGATACAGGCCCGGGGCGGCAAAGTGGTGGTGGTCGATCCGCGCCGTAGTGAAACGGCGGCGATTGCCAACCAGCATCTGTTCGTGCGCCCGGGTGGTGATGCCGCGCTGTTGTTCGGCATGCTCAATACCTTGTTCGCTGAAGGTCTGACCCGCGACAGCCATCTGCCGGTGGACGGCCTGGAGGACGTGCGGGAGGCCGTCGCGTCGTTCACCGCCGAGGCCATGAGTCCGTTGTGCGCCGTACCGGCCGAACAGATCCGCCAGTTGGCGCGGGACTTCGCCGCGGCACCGAGTGCAGTCTGCTATGGCCGCATGGGCGTTTCGACCCAGGCCTTCGGTACGCTGTGCCACTGGGTGGTGCAGTTGATCAATCTGGTTACCGGTAATCTCGATCGCGTGGGGGGGGCCTTGTGCACCGAGCCGGCGGTGGATCTGGTGGCGTCGACCTCGGGTGGGCATTTCAATCTGTGGCAGAGCCGGGTCTCCGGGCGCCCGGAATACGCCGGAGAATTACCTGTCTCGGCGCTGGCCGAAGAGATGCTCACCGAAGGGGAAGGGCAAGTCCGGGCGTTGATTACAGTGGCAGGCAATCCGGTGCTGTCCACGCCCAATGGCCGAAAGCTCGAGCAGGCGCTGGACGGGCTGGAGTTCATGGTCAGTATCGACCTGTACATCAATGAAACCACGCGTTACGCCGACCTGATCCTGCCGTCCACATCGGCGCTGGAAAACGACCATTACGACACCACGTTCAACCTGTTTGCGGTGCGCAACGTCAGCCGTTTCAACCGCGCCATCCTCGCCAAGCCCGAAGGTGCATTGCACGACTGGGAGATCTTCGTCGGGCTGGCCAAGGCATTTGCCGCCAGGACCGGCAAAGAGTTGAAGCCCACCATCGCCCCTGCGCAAATGATCGATCGCGGCCTGCGCATGGGGATGTACGGCGACACGTCAGAGCACAAGCTGTCGTTGGCGACTTTGTTCGATCATCCCCATGGTGTCGATCTGGGAGCGCTCAAGCCTAACCTGGCACCACGCCTGAAGACTGCCAATCAACGCATCCAGGCCGCGCCGGCCGCGATTCTCGCTGACCTGGCGCGCTTCGCAGCCTTGCGGGCGCCGGCTGCCGACGAGTTGTTGATGATTGGCCGTCGGCATGTACGCAGCAACAACTCATGGATGCATAACTATCATCGGTTGGTGAAGGGCAAGCCACGTCACCAGTTGCTGATGCATCCGGACGATCTGGCCAGTCGCGGGCTCAGCGATGGGCAACGTGTGCGGGTCAGTTCACGGGTGGGGGTGATTGAGGTCGAAGTGCTTGGCAGTCTGGACATGATGAAAGGCGTGGTCAGCCTGCCCCACGGCTGGGGTCACGCGCGGCCGGGCGTGCAAATGACGATTGCCAGCAGCCAGCCGGGCTCCAGCGCCAACGACCTGACCGACGACTGCCAGCTTGACGAGCTGTCGGGAAATGCTGCACTCAATGGTGTGCCGGTGACCGTGGCGGCGGCTTGAATCAGTCTGACGGAGAGACCGAGCAGGGCGCTCGGCTTTCCGTTACAATGCGCCACCGTGCCGACCCATGAGTCGGAAAGTTCAGCCGAGGTGCTCCATGGATATCATCGAAACGATTAAAGAGCAGATTGCCAACAACACCATTCTGCTTTACATGAAAGGCTCGCCGAATGCCCCGCAGTGTGGCTTCTCCGCGAAAGCCGCGCAGGCCGTGATGGCGTGTGGCGAAAAGTTTGCGTACGTGGACATCCTGCAGAACCCGGAAATCCGCGCCAACCTGCCAAAATACGCCAACTGGCCAACCTTCCCACAGCTGTGGGTTGCCGGTGAGCTGGTCGGTGGTAGCGACATCATGACTGAAATGGCTGCTGACGGTTCGCTGCAGAGCCTGATCAAGGACGCTGCCGCCAAGGCCGCTGCTCCAAAGACCGAAGCCTGATTCGCTTCTGCCCGGGTTTCGGTAAACCTGAATCCCGGGTAACAAAAAGCCCCGCCACTCGAAAGAGGGCGGGGCTTTTTATTGCATCGAGATTAATGACGTAGAACTTACTCGTCTTCGCCCATCTGCGATTGCAGGTAGTTCTCAAGACCCACTTTATCAATCAGGCCCAACTGGGTTTCCAGCCAGTCGATATGTTCTTCTTCGGACTCGAGGATATCTTCAAGAAGTTCACGGCTACCGAAGTCGCCGACTGTTTCGCAATGAGCGATGGCTACTTTGAGATCCGCGTGACCGATGCGTTCGATACGCAGGTCGCACTCAAGCATTTCCTTGGTGTGTTCGCCGATATGCAGCTTGCCCAGGTCCTGGACGTTCGGCAGGCCTTCGAGGAACAGGATGCGCTTGATCAGCTTGTCCGCGTGCTTCATCTCGTCGATGGATTCGTGGTACTCGTGCTTGCCGAGCTTGTTCAGGCCCCAATCTTCATACATGCGCGCATGCAGGAAATATTGATTGATCGCGACCAGTTCATTGGCGAGGATCTTGTTGAGATGCTGGATGACTGTAACGTCGCCTTTCATGATGGGGTCCTGCCCTGTATTAGCTGTCAATAGAGCAGAGTTTGAGCCGGGTATTTAAGAGTGTCAAACCTAAGTTATTGAAACTTAAATGAAAATTAATCGGAATAAGAATGTTTGTGTTCCGCGTCTAGAGCATAACTAGTTGATTTTGAGGCACAAAAAAAACCGGACATATGTCCGGTTCTTTGAAATTCGATATTTAAGCCGCGGTAAATTCTGCTGGAAAAGGAATTGCAGCCTGGGCCGTTTGCAGTTTGGTCAGGGTCTCGCGGACCACTTCCTTGGCAAGGCAGGCACATTTGCCGCATTGACTGGCAACGCCGGTAGCCACACGGACTTCCTTGTAGCTGCAGCATCCTTCATAGATCGCATCGCGGATTTGACCGTCGGTGACGCCAGTGCAGAGGCAAACATACATAAGGAAGGTCCGTCGCTGATTGTGACTCAATTGCGATGGATCTTAATGTTAACGAGAATGATTGTCAAAGTGGTTTCAGAACACTTTTCGCCATAAGCGGGTATGGCTGACGAACGGTCGGCCTGGCAAATCAGTGATACAAAACCGTCGGGGATTTCATCGTACAGGGAAAAAACAGCTAAGCCAGCTCAAACACGCGGTGTATGATGGCCGGTCTTTTGCGACCGGGGATCGTGTCACAGGGCTGTCGCCTCAGGGTGGCAGGCTGATGCGAACCCTGTTTCTCACGCTATTACACCAGGAGATATCCAATGAGCGTACTCGTAGGCAAGCAAGCCCCTGACTTCACCGTACCGGCCGTACTCGGCAATGGCGAGATCGTTGACAGCTTCACCCTGTCTTCGGCGATCAAAGGCAAATACGGCCTGGTGTTCTTCTACCCACTGGACTTCACCTTCGTTTGCCCGTCCGAGCTGATCGCTCTGGACAACCGCATGTCTGAGTTCAAGGCACGCAACGTTGAAGTGATCGCTGTTTCGATCGACTCGCACTTCACCCACAACGCATGGCGCAACACTCCAGTGAACAATGGCGGTATCGGCCAGGTTCGCTACACCATGGCTGCCGACATCAAGCAGGACATCATGAAGGCCTACGACGTTCAGTCCGCTGACGGCGTGGCTTTCCGTGGCGCGTTCCTGATCGACGACAAAGGCGTTGTCCGCTCGCAGATCATCAACGACCTGCCGCTGGGCCGTAACATGGAAGAGCTGATCCGTCTGGTCGACGCTCTGCAATTCCACGAAGCGCACGGCGAAGTCTGCCCTGCCAACTGGAAGAAAGGCGACAAAGGCATGAACGCTTCGCCAGAAGGCGTTGCGGCTTACCTGACCGAGCACGCTGCCGCTCTGTAAGGCGCACGCTCCAGCTATAAAAAGCAGGTACAAAAAAACCGGCCATCGAGGCCGGTTTTTTTATGGGCGGGATAACGCCGGGACTGTGTAGGAGCAAGCTCGCTCCTACAACACATCAATCGTCGAAATCTTCCCAGCCACCCATCTGCTTCCAGCGATTGACGATGCCGCAGAACAGCTCTGCCGTCTTCTCGGTGTCATAGCGAGCCGAGTGAGCCTCGCGACCGTCGAAGTCGATGTCCGCTGCCTGGCACGCCTTGGCCAGTACGGTTTGACCGTAAGCGAGGCCGGCGAGCGTTGCGGTATCGAAACTGGAAAACGGATGGAACGGATTGCGCTTCATGTCCAGCCGCGCAACCGCCGCATTCAGGAAGCCCAGGTCGAAGCTGCTGTTATGCCCGACCAGGATCGCCCGTTTGCAACCATTGGCCTTGAGGGCCTTGCGCACGCCGCGGAAGATATCGTTCAGGGCAGACTCTTCACTCACGGCCATGCGCAGCGGGTGATCGAGCTTGATCCCGGTGAATTCCAGGGCAGCCGCTTCGATGTTCGCGCCTTCGAACGGCTCGACACGGAAGAAGTAGGTGTGATCCGGATAAACGAAACCCTTTTCATCCATGGCGATGGTGGTCGCAGCGATTTCCAGCAGGGCGTCGGTGGCCGAGTTGAAGCCACCGGTTTCTACGTCGACGACAACCGGCAGGTAACCACGGAACCTGGCAGCCATTGGATGACGAGGACCGCCTCCGCCGCCATTGCCTTCCAGTTCGTCGTCGAAATGGTCTTCACTCACGCGTGTTCCTCCAGCAGGCGCCAGCGCAGTTTTTCACCGGCGCGCAGCGGGATAACGGTCAGCTCGCCAAATGGCAGGCTGGTCGGGGCGGTCCACTCTTCGCGGACCAGGGTGATGCGATCGGTGTTGGCCGGCAGACCATAGAACCGAGGGCCGTTGAGGCTGGCGAAGGCCTCGAGCTTGTCCAGCGCATTGCGCTGTTCGAAGGCTTCGGCGTACATCTCGATGGCCGCATAGGCGGTGTAGCAACCGGCACAACCGCAAGCAGCTTCCTTGGCGTGCTGGGCATGGGGCGCCGAGTCGGTGCCGAGGAAGAACTTCTCGCTGCCGCTGGTGGCGGCGTCGAGCAGGGCTTCCTGGTGGGTATTGCGCTTGAGGATGGGCAGGCAATAGAAGTGCGGCCGGATCCCGCCCACCAGCATGTGGTTGCGGTTGTACAGCAGGTGGTGAGCCGTGATGGTCGCGCCGACGTTGGCCGAAGCCGAGTTGACGAACTGCACGGCGTCCGTGGTGGTGATGTGTTCGAAGACCACTTTGAGGGTCGGGAAACGTTCGACCACACGGCGCATGTGTTCATCGATGAAGATTTTTTCGCGGTCGAACACGTCGACATCACCACGGGTGACTTCACCGTGAACCAGCAACGGCATCCCGACTTCGGCCATGGCCTCGAGTGCAGGGAAAATCTTGTCGATGCTGGTGACGCCAGAGTCCGAGTTGGTGGTCGCGCCGGCCGGGTACAGCTTGGCGGCGTGAATGAATCCGCTGGCCTTGGCCTCGCGAATTTCTTCAGGCTGGGTGCGGTCGGTCAGGTACAGGACCATCAGTGGCTCGAACAGGCTGCCGGCCGGGCGGGCAGCGAGAATCCGCTGGCGATAGCCGTCGGCTTCGGTCGCGTTGCGCACCGGTGGAACCAGGTTGGGCATGATAATGGCGCGGCCAAAGGTGCGCGCGACATCCGCGACGGTATTGGTCAACACGGCACCATCGCGAAGATGAATATGCCAGTCGTCGGGACGCAGCAGGGTCAGGCGGTCGGACATGAGGGGATTCCAGGCGGGTCAAACTCAAGGGAATGCTACCGGAAAAGACTCTTGCAGGCACTCGCTATCAAGTTTTGCAGGAAGCTTCCGATATCCAACGGGTATGCCGTAAACATGTGTGTGTCGGTCTTTTTGTTGTAGAAGCCAGTGGAGCCTCCCGTGCGCCAGCGTTTTTTAGCCTTGCTCAGTGTGTTTGCCAGCCTTCCCGCGATGGCGCTCACTTTCCAGACCCGTCTGGAGAGCATTGAGTGGACGGTCGAGGGTGACAAGTTCGAATGCCGCCTGACTCAGCCGATTACCGACTTCGGTTCGGGCGAGTTCGTGCGTCGTGCCGGCGAACAGGCGACGTTTCGTCTGAAAGCCTACAACCCGATGATTGGCGGTGGCTCGGCGACGCTGCTGGCCGCTGCCGCGCCGTGGCAACCGGGGCGTGACGATATCAACCTGGGCACGGTGAGAATCGGCAGTGGCAACGTTTTGTTCAACAGCTCACAGGTTCAGGCCGGGCGTCTGATCAGTGGCCTGATGGACGGTCGCAGCCCGGTCGTTCGACATTCCTCGGGGGATGGGCGGGTGTCGGAAGTACGCTTGTTGCCGGTCAGGTTCACCAAAGCGTTTGCGGACTATCAGGGTTGTGTGGCGAAACTGTTGCCACAGAATTTCGAACAGGTGAAGCAATCCGAAATCGGCTTCCCCGGCGGCGGAATCGAACTCGACAGCGCCGCGAAGGCCAGGCTGCAGGTGATGCTGGAGTACATGAAGGCCGATCCGACGGTCAATCACATCGAACTCGACGGTCACTCCGACAACAGTGGCAACCGCCTGACCAACCGCGATCTGTCGCGGCGCCGAGCCCTGGCAGTGCTGGAGTTCTTCAAGGCCAACGGCATCCAGGAGTCGCAAATCACCGTGCGTTTCCATGGCGAACGTTATCCGTTGGCGCCTAATACCAACAACACCAACCGCGCGAAGAACCGTCGAGTAGCGGTACGCCTGGAGCGCGGAGCACCAGCGGAACAAGTCGCCCCGCAAGCGACGAAAGCGGCCACTACGGCCACTTCCTGCCCCGGCTGTAATCGTCGCGCCCTCGACAGAATCTGTCGCTTCGTCGTCATAAGCTGTCGCGCCCCTGTAAATTATTCTGTATGAGCGGTAGACTTCCCCGCTTTCCGTAGAACCCCGTGGAGTGATGGCATGGCGGACGTAAACAAGGTCGTTCTGGCGTATTCCGGCGGCCTGGACACTTCGGTGATCCTCAAGTGGCTGCAGGATACTTATAACTGTGAAGTGGTGACCTTCACCGCTGACCTGGGTCAGGGCGAAGAGGTCGAACCTGCACGCGCCAAGGCTCAGGCCATGGGCGTGAAAGAGATCTACATCGACGACTTGCGCGAAGAGTTCGTGCGCGATTTCGTTTTCCCGATGTTCCGTGCCAACACCGTTTACGAAGGCGAGTACCTGCTGGGTACTTCCATCGCTCGTCCGCTGATCGCCAAGCGCCTGATCGAAATCGCCAACGAAACCGGCGCTGACGCCATTTCCCATGGCGCCACCGGCAAGGGCAACGACCAGGTTCGTTTCGAACTGGGCGCGTACGCCTTGAAACCTGGTGTGAAAGTGATTGCCCCTTGGCGCGAATGGGACCTGCTGTCCCGTGAAAAGCTGATGGATTATGCCGATAAGCACGCGATCCCGATCGAGCGCCACGGCAAGAAGAAGTCCCCGTACTCCATGGATGCCAACCTGCTGCACATCTCCTATGAAGGCGGCGTGCTGGAAGACACCTGGACCGAGCACGAAGAAGACATGTGGCGCTGGACCGTTTCCCCGGAAAACGCTCCAGACAAGGCGCAGTACCTGGAACTGACCTACCGCAACGGCGACATCGTCGCGCTGGACGGCGTCGAAATGACTCCGGCCACCGTGCTGGCGACCCTGAACCGTATCGGTGGCGAACACGGTATCGGCCGTCTCGACATCGTCGAGAACCGCTACGTGGGCATGAAGTCCCGTGGCTGCTACGAAACCCCTGGCGGCACCATCATGCTGCGTGCCCACCGTGCGATCGAATCGATCACCCTGGACCGCGAAGTGGCTCACCTCAAAGACGAGCTGATGCCCAAGTACGCCAGCCTGATCTACACCGGCTACTGGTGGAGCCCAGAGCGTCTGATGCTGCAACAGATGATCGATGCTTCCCAGGTCAACGTGAACGGCGTTGTGCGCCTGAAGCTGTACAAGGGCAATGTGATCGTCACTGGCCGTAAGTCCGACGACTCGCTGTTCGATGCCAACATCGCTACTTTTGAAGAAGATGGCGGCGCGTACAACCAGGCGGATGCTGCGGGCTTCATCAAGCTCAACGCCCTGCGCATGCGCATTGCGGCGAACAAAGGCCGGAAGCTGTTCTGAGACCTTTGAAATCGTGATGGATACCTGACCTCGTCCTCGACGAGGTCAGGTACCTGAAAACGGGGTGTGACGCCAGTTACTACGTTGTCGGGTGTTTTCGTTTCCGCGGATGATTTCCTGTTTTTCTCCTTCTCGATGGTCTGACCTGTACTACACGTTGTTGTTCGCCGGTTGCCCGGCCTGATCAATGACCGACAACCTGTGCGAGTCCAGATTGTAGGCAACATAAAAGGCGGCACAGCGCTTCCTGGTCTGCTTTGAATATTTAAGCGCACTGGCTTTCAGTAAAGTCTCCGAAACGGCACAAGTGACAAACAGAGTCACGTACGCCGTCTTTTCCCGTGGCCTCTGGAGGTTTTCCAGCAGCGCTCCAAACTCGACCTCCTTGCTCATCCAGCGTGCATCAACGATGTACAGGTCTTTTATAAGCTCCGGTAACTGAAGCTGATGCTGAACAGAGACAGTGGTTTGCAGACCAATCTCGGTTGGCGGGTCCTGTGCGCCGCAGGGCGTCCGAGTTGACTGCGGGTCATTCATTGATGTTTCCAGTGCGGGATTTTCAGACGACTTCCCGGCCGCTTTTTTTTCCGGCCGCCCAGCATCATCCATGACCTTCATGAAGTGTTTTCCCTTTTCAAAGTCGGAGGGCGCATAAAGGGATTTGTAGTTGAAGTTGAGTGTCGCGAAAAAAAGCAAAAGTAAATAAAACGGAAAGCTGATCAGAAACCAGACGTAGAGTTCTCTTTCCTCTTGGTCGAGGAAAGGTAGAGAAACAGCTGCCGAAGTTTCAGAGAGTGCTGCGAATATCGCGATAATTGTCATTGGGTTGGTGATTCGTTTTTTTATCATGTTCTGTACTCATGCCGGGTTGTCTTTTCTCGAATGATTTATGAGGTTGGTTTGATGTGGTAATTATTGTAGTGTTTTTTATTGCTTGTTGGTTTTGATAAGCGTTTTTATTCGTTTGTTGTATTGCTCTTCGTTTTTTGGAATGTTAGTGGTGTTTTAATGATTGCTCAAAAAATATTATTTGCTGTAAGAGTAATTGGATGCTTGGTGTGTGATATGTCTGGTGTGAGTGTTTAGTGCGTAAATATCAGTTGCGTTTTAACAGAGGGGTAGAGGCTTATGTTTGTCAGGGCGCTACCGCTCAGGCTGACTCTCGGAAAATTTTGGTCGTAAATCGATAGAGGTGACGGCTGGAAAGTGCGACACACTGACGCTGATACAGTTTTCAATTCATTCCGTTCGAGGGATTTTTGTAGGAGGAATCCGTGTTGTTTGTAGGGGATGTCTCTTGGTGTGGGTGGCTGGGAGGGGCGACATGCCATGGGTGAAACGACTAGGCTATTGTGCGGGCTCTAAAAATTCGAACAGCGAAAATTGGACTTGCCCATGAATAAAGTGCTGATCGTGGATGATCACCCCGTCATTCGTCTTGCGGTACGTATGCTAATGGAGCGTCATGGCTACGAAGTTATTGCAGAAACCGATAATGGTGTGGACGCACTGCAACTAGCCCGTGAACTTATGCCGGATATTGTCATTCTGGATATCGGGATTCCGAAGCTGGACGGGTTGGAAGTCATCGCGCGTTTGTCTTCGACCTCAATGCCTATGAAAGTGCTGATTTTGACTTCCCAGGCGCCGGGGCATTTTTCCATGCGTTGCATGCAATCCGGTGCAGCCGGTTATGTCTGCAAACAACAAGACCTGACGGAGTTGCTCAGTGCAATAAAGGCGGTGTTGTCAGGCTACAGTTACTTTCCTAACCAAGCCTTGCATACCGTGCGTTGCAGTTTGGGAAATGCCAGTGAGGCTGATATGGTTGATCGCTTGTCAGGACGGGAAATGATGGTCTTGCAACAGTTGGCCCGAGGAAAGACCAATAAAGAGATTGCCGATGGAATGTTTCTCAGCAATAAGACAGTCAGTACTTACAAGACCCGCCTGTTGCTCAAACTGAATGCGCGGTCTCTGGTCGATCTGATCGAGCTGGCACAACGCAATGGTCTGGTGTGATGACGTAACTGTGCGACAAGGGGCGTCTACCGGAGTATGGCACTTAGAAAAAAAGCCTCCGTTTCGGGAGGCTTTCAGGTGTCATAAGTCAAAATCGTAATCGGCCAATTGCTTTTGCAGTCGGCGCTCCTCCAGCAGGTTGTCGATGGTGCGGCGTTTGCTCAGATTAGTTTTCGCTACTTCAACCACCGGCTCAGCGTCATCGGTTTCGGCGGTGGTGAAGTCGTCTTCTACGTCCAATTGCTCTTTGCCAGTACTCATTTAGTTACTCCAGGCTAAGAAGGCCTTTGGCGCTCCTTATATCGACAATCTCCCGGCGGGTAAAAAAGATTTTTTCAATCGATAATTCAATAAACCTAATAGCGCCTCAATCGTCGGAGGTTTTGTGCTTGTATTCGCACAAGTCCTCGATCCGGCAGCTCCCGCATCGGGGCTTGCGGGCCAGGCAAACATAGCGGCCGTGAAGGATCAGCCAGTGATGGGAGTCGAGCAGGTATTCCTTGGGCACGAATTTCATCAGTTTTTTTTCGACTTCCACCACATTCTTGCCGGGAGCAATGCCCGTCCGGTTGCTGACCCTGAAAATATGCGTGTCGACGGCCATAGTCAGCTGGCGGAATGCCGTATTGAGTACCACATTGGCGGTCTTGCGGCCGACGCCGGGCAGTGCTTCCAGCTCTTCGCGGGTTTGTGGCACTTCACCGGCGTGACGCTCGACCAGCAAGCGGCAGGTTTCGATCACGTTTCTCGCTTTGCTGTTGTACAGGCCGATGGTCTTGATGTACTCCGACAGCCCTTCGACACCCAGGGCATGGATCGCTGCCGGGGTATTGGCGACCGGGAACAGCCTGGCTGTGGCCTTGTTGACGCCGACATCGGTCGACTGCGCCGAGAGAATCACGGCAATCAGCAATTCGAACGCTGAGGAATAGGCCAACTCGGTCTTTGGTTCCGGGTTGTCCTCGTGCAGTCTGCGGAAAATTTCCAGACGTTTTGCGGCATTCATGGGCGGTGCGTTTCCTCGAAGGCAATCAATGTGTAGGTGTGGGGCGCCAAGCCTGCCAGGCGGCGATCAGCAGTCCGAGCAGTATGAACCCGCCAGGGACCAATGTGGCCAGGCGCAGACCGCCATCAGCCACCAACACCCAGCCTTGCCAGTCAGTTGGCGTTGCGCCGATCGGCCACGATAGATGGTTTCCAAGTGTTCCGTTGCCGATGAGTTCGCGCAGCAGGCCCAGCGCAATCATCAGCGTGGCAAACAGGCCATTGAGTCGCAGGCGTTGGCGCCAACCGTTCTGAAAGAACCCGGTGTGTTCCAGTACGACGCATTGCAAGGCGATCAGGGCGCCATAAAACCCCAGATGCTGCTGCCATTGCAGCGACCAGGCTTGTGCCATGAGTTCCGCGCAACTGGTGAGCGTGGCCGCCAACAGGATGCTGGCCAGCAAACGGGTCGCCGGGACCAGTCGGGTTCGCAGGGCGCCCATGGCCAGACCGAACAACTGGGTCACCACCATGAACATCAGGCACAGGCCAAGTGCAGCCATCAGCGAGTGGGTGGCGCCGATCAGCGGCGTCAGCATCAAGGCGTTGCGCAGAGTCGATGAGTTATCCATGGGCAGGGATTCCGAGCAGTTGTTGCCGGTGTTCATCGAAGTAGCGCAAGGCATCGTGGACGGCATTGATGACCGCTCTTGAGGTGATGGTTGCGCCTGCGATCTGATCGAACTGCCCCTGATCCTTTTTCAGCGCCCAGCCGCCGTCAACGGGTTCTGTTCGAGACTTGCCGGAAAAAACCTGGAGCCAGGTATTGGGCCAGTCGGCGATCCGAGCCCCCAGTCCAGGTGTTTCCGACTGTTTGAGGGTTTTGACGCCCAGCAACCTGCCATTGGCGTCGACAGCGATCAACAGGTCGATGGTACCGGCGTAGCCAAGGGTTTGACTGCGCAGCAACACCGCGATGGGTTGATCGGCCCGGGTCGCCAGATAACCACCCAGCAAGGTGCTGTTGGCCAGTGCGGTTGCTTCAATCTTTATGGGGTGTTCGAGTGGTTGATTGTCGTAGCTGTCCGGCGCGATCAGGTCCAGCAGATTACGGCTGTCGATCAGGCGCTGTTCGGCTGCAATGCGCGGCGCGCTGCCGAGTTGCACGAAGTACGTCACGCCAAGGCCCAGTGCGGCCAAAAGCACCACAAGCGCGATGCTTGATGTCCGGCTCATGGCGCCTCCGGCTGTTGCCTGGCCGCCACGAACCGCTCCAGCGCTGGTACGCACAGGTTCATCAACAGCACGGCGAAGGCGATGCCGTCCGGATAGCCACCCCAGGTACGAATCAGATAAGTCAGAAGCCCCACGCCAGCGCCGAATAGCAGGCGCGCGCCAGGGCTTCTGGCGCCGGACACCGGTTCGGTGATGATGAAGAACGCCCCCAGCATGGTCGCGCCGGTCAGCAGATGAAACAGCGGTGAGCCATGGGAGTCGGAGCCCGAACCGTTCCAGCACAGCAGGCTGATGATGAACAGACTGGCCAGCATGCCGACCGGTGCATGCCAGCTGATCACCCTTCGTTGCAGGAGAAACATTCCACCCGCCACAAAGGCCAGATTCAGCCATTCCACCCCTCGGCCGCCAAAGTGGCCGAATGCCGGGTTGCCGGCAAACAGTTCATCCATGGTCAGGCTTTTGTTGATCCGCAGACTGTCCAGTGCCGTGGCCTGTACCCATGCATCCGGCGCATAGCCGACACCGAACACTTGCTGCAAGCCGCTCAGTAGATCCATGCCATGGGAGGATGGCCAATGGGTCATTGATTGGGGAAAGGTCACCAGCACCAGAGCAAAGCCGAGCATCGCCGGGTTGAAGGGATTCGAGCCGACACCGCCATACAAGTGCTTGCCAAACACCATCGCAAAAGTGGCAGCACTGAGGGTCAGCCACCATGGGCAGTAAGGCGGGAGCGCCAGAGCGAGCAACGTGGCACTGACCAACGCGCTGCAGTCACTCAAGGTTGGCCCCGGCGGTCGCTTGCGCAAATGCACGACGGCGGCCTCGACGGCCAACGCGGCAGCGGCCGCCAGAACCAGATTGATCAACACGCCCCAGCCATACAGCCAGAACGCCGCCAGCATTCCCGGCAGCGTGGCCAACAGCACCAGTTTCATCGCCTGTTGCAGGCGATCATCAACTGCGTCAGGGGCTGGCATGGGCGTCCACCAGGCGTTCGGCTTCACCGAGTGCGCGCTCCAGGGCTTCGATTTGCTCCGCCGGTGCTTCGTTGGCCTGAGCCTTCTTGAGTTCGGCGCGGCGCATGGCCACCTGGATCTTGGCCCGTTTCAGATCGGCATCATTTGACGGCGCAGCAATTGCGACTTTCTGCGCTGGAGCGGGTGGGGTGGCGCTTTCCAGTTGCGCCAGGCTTTGTTCGGCGGCTTCGAACTGTTGTTGCAGGACAATCAACTGCGATTGCTGCTCGAAGGTCGGCGGATGCCCAAAGGCCTTCAGCGATTTGTGCAACTGCGCCCGACTCATCGCCACATCGATCTTGGCCTTTTTCAGCGCGGCATCGGCATTGGCGGTTTTCTGTGCGCGGACGCGCTCGAGGGCCGCCTGCACCGGGTCGGCTGTCGTCTCGGCAGGTTGCGCGGCACGCTGCCTTGCCTGTCGCTCGACGATTTTCTGTTGCTCCTCACGCTGCAAGCGGGCATTGCGCTGTTCGAAGCGGCGCCGTGCGTGATCGCGCTTGAGGGTGCGGGCCTGCCGCGCCTGTGGTGTGAGGGCCAGCCCCCCGACAACGGGCAGTACCGTGTTCGGCGGCAGGGGGCGCATTTCGATGCAGTCCACCGGGCACGGTGCCACGCAGAGGTCGCAACCGGTGCACTCATCGATGATCACCGTATGCATCAGTTTGGCCGCGCCGACGATGGCATCGACCGGGCAGGCCTGAATGCACTTGGTGCAACCAATGCACTCGGCCTCGCGGATATAGGCGATCTGCGCAGGTGCCGAGCCACGGCTGACATCAAGCTCCAGCACCGGCACCTTCAGCAGTTCGGCCAGGGCATTAATGGTTTCGTTGCCGCCTGGCGGACACTTGTTGATCGGCTCGCCATTGGCGATGCCTTCGGCGTACGGCTTGCACCCGGGGTGGCCGCACTTGCCGCATTGGGTTTGCGGCAAGAGTGCGTCGATGAGTTGAATCAGACTCATGTTTTGATCAGTCCGCTGAATCCGAGAAAGGCCACTGCGATCAGGCCGGCGCCGATCAGGTCGATCGGCAAGCCGCGAAAGGGCAGGGGAACATCGTTGTCGGCCGTGCGTTCACGTAAATCAGTGAACAGGCTCAGCACCAGCCAGAAGCCCAGCCCTGCACCGAGGCTCAAGGCTGTGGCGTGAAAAAATCCCTTGTCTTCCTGTGCATTGAGCAAGGCCACGCCGAGCACGCCGGCATTGCCCAGCAGCAACGGCCAGAGGCCCTCGAACGGCAGTGTCGAAAACACTCGAGCCAACAACTTCAGCAACGGGCTGATCAGCAGCACGCTCAATGGCAGAAACACAAACAGACGCAGCGCTGTCAATTGCAGTGGCACCAGCAGCCATTGATAGAGCGCGTAGCCAAGCATGCCCACGCCCAGCATCAGGCAGGTCGTCGCAATGCCCAAGGCATGGACCTGACGGCGCTGACCGGCCAACAGCGGATCGACGGCCAACGGCCAGTGCAACACGAGGTTGTTGATCAGGGCGGTGCTGATAAGCGTAAGCAAGATCTCGGTCATTGTTCGTGCCGGCAAGAACAGGGCTTTTTTAGCGCAGTTGTCTAAAAAGAGTAGGCATTATCCGGCAAGGCGGGAGGGTGGGCCAGACATGAAAATCCCACAGCCGCGCCAGGCACGACTGTGGGATCGATTTGCCGCAGACCTTACTTGATGCGCTGGCCCGGCTTGGCGCCGCTGTCAGGGCTGAGCAGGTAGATTTCTTCACCGCCAGGGCCGGCCGCCATCACCATGCCTTCGGAGATGCCGAACTTCATTTTCCGTGGCTTGAGGTTGGCAATCATCATGGTCAGTCGACCATCGAGCTTGGACGGGTCCGGGTAAGCGCTCTTGATCCCGGAGAACACGTTGCGTTGCTCGTCACCGATGTCGAGGGTCAGGCGCAGCAGCTTGTCGGCGCCTTCCACGTGTTCGGCTTTTACGATCAGGGCGACACGCAGGTCGACGGCGGCGAAGGTGTCGAACTCGATTTCCGGCGACAGCGGATCCTTGGCCAGTTCACCATTGCCGGCAGGTGCGGCTGCGCCGGTGTCGGTCTGGCTGGCGGTCAGGTCTTCCTTCGAAGCGTCGGTCATGGCTTGCACCTTGACCGGGTCGATTCGGGTCATCAACGGCTTGAACTCGTTCAACTGATGGTTGCTGAGCAAGGTCGCGTGGTCGTTCCAGGTCAGCGGCGCGACGTTCAGGAACGCCTCGGCGTCGGCGGCCAGCAACGGCAGCACAGGCTTGAGGAAGATCACCAGTTGGCGGAACAGGTTGACGCCCGTGGCGCAGATGGCCTGGACTTCATCCTGTTTGCCTTCCTGTTTGTTCAGCGACCACGGCGCCTTGTCGGCGATCCAGGCGTTGGCGCGATCGGCTAGGCCCATGATCTCGCGCATGGCGCGGGCGAAGTCGCGGGCTTCATAGGCGTCGGCGATGCTTGGCGCGGCGGCCAGGAAGGCTTCGGTCAGTTCAGGCGCGGCGTTGGTGTCGACCATCACACCGGCATTGCCCTTGTTGATGAAACCGGCACAACGGCTGGCGATGTTGACGACCTTGCCCACCAGGTCGGAGTTGACCTTCTGCACGAAGTCTTCGAGGTTCAGGTCGAGGTCATCAACGCCACGGCCCAGCTTGGCCGCGTAGTAATAGCGCAGGTATTCCGGCGACAGGTGGTCCAGGTAGGTCCGGGCCTTGATGAAGGTGCCGCGGGACTTGGACATCTTCTGGCCATTGACGGTCAGGTAGCCGTGCACGTTGATCCCGGTCGGCTTGCGGTAGCCCGCGCCTTCGAGCATGGCAGGCCAGAACAGGGCGTGGAAGTTGACGATGTCCTTGCCGATGAAGTGGTACAGCTCGGCAGTGGAGTCCTTGCCCCAGAACGCGTCGAAGTCCAGCTCCGGCGTGCGGTTGCACAGGTTCTTGAAGCTGGCCATGTAGCCGATCGGCGCATCCAGCCACACGTAGAAGTATTTGCCCGGCTCGTCGGGGATTTCAAAACCGAAATACGGTGCATCGCGGGAGATGTCCCACTGTTGCAGGCCGGCATCCAGCCATTCGGCGATCTTGTTGGCCACGGCATCCTGCAGGGTGCCGCTGCGGGTCCAGGTCTGCAGCATTTGCTGGAAGTCTGGCAGTTTGAAGAAGAAGTGCTGGGAATCCTTGAGCACCGGGGTGGCGCCGGAGATCGCCGACTTCGGATCCTTCAGGTCGGTCGGAGCGTAGGTCGCGCCGCATTTTTCGCAGTTGTCACCGTACTGGTCTTCAGTGCCGCATTTCGGGCAGGTGCCCTTGATGAAGCGGTCGGCCAGGAACATTTTCTTTTCCGGGTCGAAATACTGGGTGATCGAGCGCGTGGCGATGTGCCCGGCGTCGCGCAGCTTCAGGTAGATCTGGCTCGACAGCTCACGGTTTTCTTCGGCGTGAGTGGAGTGGAAGTTGTCGAAGTCCACCAGGAACTCGGCAAAGTCGGCGCTGTGTTCAGCCTGGACATTGGCGATCAGTTGTTCCGGGGTGATGCCTTCCTTTTCCGCGCGCAGCATGATCGCCGAACCGTGGGCGTCGTCGGCGCAGACATAAATGCATTGATTGCCGCGGTGCTTCTGGAAGCGCACCCACATATCGGTCTGGATGTATTCCAGCATATGGCCAAGGTGGATCGAACCATTGGCATAGGGCAGGGCGCTGGTGACGAGGATCTTGCGTGGCTCGGACATGGGGCTCGGCTACTTGATGAAACGGAGGTCGGCCACTATAAAGCGCCGGCGCATATTTTTCACCCTGTGAGCCTGTTTCCGGATGCATAGCTGGTGAAACCTGTGGCGAGGGGATGCGTTCACAACAAATGATCTACAAGCATGCCGCCTCGGGCGCGGAACAGGTACGATACCCACTATCTTTTCCAGTCCTGTTTTCGGAGTTGCCCATGAGCGCCGTCAATCGCGCAGCGGTGGAAGCCGTCCTTCGCCAATACACCGACCCTTACCTGAACCAGGACCCGGTCAGCGCCGGGTGCGTGCGCAACATCGAGATCCAGGGTGACCGCGTCAGCGTTCAGCTTGAACTGGGTTACGCCGCCGGTCTGTTCAAGAGTGGCTGGGCGCAGATGCTGGAAATGGCCATTCAGGGGTTGGATGGCGTGGCAAGTGCCAAGGTCGAAATCACCAGCGTGATCGCTGCGCACAAGGCTCAGGCGCAGATTCCGGGCCTGGCGAACGTGAAAAACGTGGTGGCCGTGGCATCCGGCAAGGGCGGCGTGGGCAAATCCACCACGGCGGCCAACTTGGCCCTGGCCCTGGCCCGCGAAGGCGCCAAGGTCGGGATTCTCGATGCGGACATCTACGGTCCGAGCCAGGGCATCATGTTCGGCATCCCCGAGCGTACCCGCCCCGAGGTCAAGGATCAGAAATGGTTCGTTCCGCTCAAGTCCCATGGCGTCGAAGTGATGTCCATGGCGTTCCTCACCGACGACAACACGCCGATGGTCTGGCGTGGTCCGATGGTCTCCGGCGCCTTGCTGCAACTGGTGACCCAAACCGCGTGGGGCGATCTGGACTATCTGGTCATCGACATGCCGCCAGGCACCGGCGATATCCAATTGACCCTGGCGCAGAAAGTCCCGGTGGCCGGTGCGGTCATCGTTACCACCCCGCAGGACCTGGCATTGCTGGACGCGCGCAAGGGCGTGGAAATGTTCCGCAAGGTCAACATTCCGGTGCTGGGCGTGGTGGAAAACATGGCCGTGCACATCTGCTCCAACTGCGGACATGCCGAGCATCTGTTCGGTGAAGGCGGTGGCGTGAAGCTGGCCAACCAGTATGGCGTCGAGCTGCTGGCTTCGCTGCCGTTGTCGATGGTCATCCGCGAACAGGCCGATGGCGGCAAGCCAACGGTGATCGCCGAACCTGACAGCCAGATTGCGATGGTTTACCAGGAATTGGCCCGCCATGTCGGTGCGCGGATCGTGTTGCAGGAAGCTTTGACGCCGGCGATGCCGAATATCAGCGTCAGCGACGATTGATATTCGCCAGATAAACGCTGACCAAATGTGGGAGCGGGCTTGCTCGCGAAAGCGATGTGTCATTCAACCAATAAGTTGGCTGATCTATCGCCTTCGCGAGCAAGCCCGCTCCCACATTGGGTTTTGGGTCGGGCTTAGATGCGCAACCCGCCATCCATCTCCAGAATCCGACCGGTGTAATAGTCGTTCTCAAAGATGTAAGCCGCCGAATGGGCGATTTCCTCAGGCCTGCCCATGCGCTTGAGCGGGATCCCTGCAGTCATTTTTTCCAGTGCTTCAGGCTTCATGCCCAAGGTCATTTCGGTTTCGATGAAGCCCGGTGCAATGCCGGCGACGCGAATGCCGTAGCGCGCCAGCTCCTTGGCCCAGGTCACGGTCGCCGCAGCAACACCGGCCTTGGCGGCCGAGTAGTTGGTCTGACCGACGTTGCCGGCGCGGGAAATCGAAGAGATATTGATGATCGCGCCGCTGTTGTTCAGCTCGACCATTTTCGCCGCGACTTCACGGGTGCACAGGAACACGCCGGTCAGGTTGACGTCGATGACCGCCTGCCATTGGGCCAAGCTCATCTTGGTCATTTCGCCATCCTTGACCTTGAGCAACAGGCCGTCGCGCAGGATCCCGGCATTGTTGATCAAGCCATGGATCGCGCCGAAGTCTTCAGCGACCTGGGCAACCATGTGGGTCACTTGCTCTTCGTTGGCCACGTTGCACAGGTAGGCGCGGGCCTCGACACCTTGGGCCTTGCAGGCCGCGACGGCGTCGTCGAGTTTTTCCTGGTTCAGGTCCACCAGCGCGAGTTTCGCGCCCAGGCCTGCGAAATACTCGGCCATGGAGCGGCCTAAACCCTGGCAACCGCCAGTGATAATGATTACTTTGTCAGTGAGTTGCATTCGCATGCCCCGGTAGCAGGTCTGAGTGGTTTCCTTTAGAGAGCCTCTCGATCTGCGCCTGACCTGGCTTGGCTGCACATGAGAACTGCCCCGATGGCTTGCTGGGACTTTCACCAGCAGCTCGTCCGTTTTTCTGACGGATTCTATTTAAGGAGTCATAAATTGAGCGTTGAAGCGGCTAAGCATGCACGAGAATTGCTCCTCAAGGAATACCGTGGGGTGCTCTCGACGCACTCCAAATCAATGCCCGGTTTTCCGTTCGGCTCCGTGGTTCCGTACTGCCTGGACGAGCAGGGCCGGCCGCTGATCCTGATCAGCCGCATCGCCCAGCACACTCATAATTTGCAAAAAGATCCGAAGTGCTCGCTCTTTGTCGGCGAGCGTGGCGCCGAAGATGTCCAGGCCGTTGGTCGACTGACTTACCTGGCTGAGGCGCAGCAGCTCGAAGACGAAGCCGCCATCGAAGCCGCCTCCGAGCGTTACTATCGCTACTTCCCTGAGTCGCAGGGTTATCACAAGGCCCACGATTTCGATTTCTGGGTGCTCAAGCCTGTACGCCACCGTTACATCGGCGGTTTTGGCGCGATTCATTGGGTCAACGAGCTGACCCTGGCCAACCCGTTCGCCGGCAAGGCCGAAGTGAGCATGGTCGAGCACATGAACGCCGATCACGCCAAGGCCATCGCCCATTACGTCGATCTGGCCGGGCTGCCGAAAAACGCGCTGGCGCAAATGGTCGGTATCGATACCGAAGGCATGCACCTGCGTATCGGTCAAAGCCTGTACTGGTTGCCGTTTCAAGTGCCTTGTAATACGCCGACACAAGTCCGCGAAGCCTTGGTTTCTCTGGCTCACGCCGAGCATTGGCCGAAAAATGAAGTGGCCGACGCTTGAATTCACGAAACGGCGACGTCATCTAAGGTGAACTGGCAAGGCATTCTTGCGTTGAGGAACCATTTGATGCGCCCTTTTTTGTTGCTCTTTCTGCTGTTCCCGGTGTTGGAGCTGTTCGTATTCGTCAAGGTGGCAGGGTCCATCGGGTTTTTCCCGGCCCTGCTGCTGATCATTCTCGGCTCGATGTTCGGTGTTTTCGTGCTGCGCGTCGCCGGCCTGGCCACGGCCCTGCGTGCCCGTGAGAGCCTGAACCGCGGCGAGCTGCCGGCCCAGACCATGCTCGAAGGCCTGATGCTGGCATTGGCTGGCGGCCTGTTGATTCTTCCGGGTTTCATCAGCGATGTGATCGGCCTGTTCATGCTGCTGCCGTTCAGTCGTCGTCTGCTGGCCAATAAAATGCGCCAGCGCGCCGAAGAGCAGGCCATGCGTCAGCGAGCGTTCGCCGACGACCTCCAGGCCCGTGGCGGCCCGGCGCCTCGCGAGCCGCTGGGCCGCGAGCCCAACGTGATCGAAGGCGAGTTCGAACACCGCGATACCAAGTAATGCGCACATCGACACGGCACCTTCGGGTGCCGTGTTCGTTTGCGGGGCAGCGAACTGAAAATTTTTCGATCCCCGCCCTTGTAATAAGCTTATGTGCCCTTATGTAACGGTCACCGCAAGGTTTCTGGCGATTACGCCAGACAGACTTCCGCGGTTCGCTTGACGAACCGCAACCGGCACCGCCGGCCTTTGTTAAACCCGCCGGGACTACACCGGCCGATGAAAACCACAATTAGGAGAGATCGACAATGAAGCTTCGTCCTCTGCATGACCGCGTCGTCATCCGTCGCAGCGAAGAAGAAAAGAAAACCGCTGGCGGTATCGTCCTGCCAGGTTCGGCTGCTGAAAAAGCCAACAGCGGCGAAATCCTCGCTGTAGGCACCGGCCGCGTACTGGAAAACGGTGAAGTGCGTGCACTGTCCGTGAAAGTGGGCGACAAGGTTGTGTTCGGTCCTTACTCCGGCAGCAACACTGTGAAAGTCGACGGCGAAGACCTGCTGGTAATGAGCGAGAACGAAATCCTCGCTGTTATCGAAGGCTGATTACCCGTTCATTTTCCGCTACTACAAAGTATTTAAGGAATATCGATCATGGCTGCTAAAGAAGTTCTGTTTGGCGATTCCGCCCGCAAGAAAATGCTCAAAGGCGTCAACGTCCTGGCTGACGCGGTAAAAGCGACCCTGGGCCCGAAAGGCCGTAACGTGATCATCGAGAAGAGCTTCGGCGCTCCGACCATCACCAAGGACGGCGTTTCCGTCGCCAAAGAAATCGAACTCGAAGACCGTTTCGAAAACATGGGCGCGCAGCTGGTCAAAGACGTTGCCTCCCGTGCCAACGATGACGCTGGTGACGGTACTACCACCGCTACCGTTCTGGCTCAGTCGATCGTCAACGAAGGCCTGAAAGCCGTCGCTGCCGGCATGAACCCGATGGATCTGAAGCGCGGCATCGACAAGGCGACCATCGCCATTGTCAAAGAGCTGAAAAACCTGTCCAAGCCATGCGCTGACACCAAGGCCATCGCTCAGGTTGGTACCATCTCCGCCAACTCCGACAACTCCATCGGCGACATCATTGCCGAAGCCATGGAAAAAGTCGGTAAAGAAGGCGTGATCACCGTTGAAGAAGGCACTGGCCTGGAAAACGAACTGTCGGTTGTAGAAGGCATGCAGTTCGACCGTGGCTACCTGTCCCCGTACTTCGTCAACAAGCCGGAAACCATGGTTGCCGAGCTGGACAACCCGCTGGTTCTGCTGGTCGACAAAAAGATCTCGAACATCCGCGAAATGCTGCCAGTGCTGGAAGCCGTTGCCAAAGCCGGCCGTCCACTGCTGATCGTTTCCGAAGACGTTGAAGGCGAAGCCTTGGCGACTCTGGTCGTGAACAACATGCGTGGCATCGTTAAAGTCGCAGCCGTCAAGGCTCCAGGCTTCGGCGACCGCCGCAAGGCCATGTTGCAGGACATCGCCGTTCTGACCGGCGGTACCGTTATCTCCGAAGAGATCGGCCTGAGCCTGGAAGCAGCCACCCTGGAAAACCTGGGCAGCGCCAAGCGCGTGACCATCTCCAAGGAAAACACCATCATCGTTGACGGTGCTGGCGTAGCAGGCGACATCGAGTCCCGCATTGCTCAGATCCGTGCTCAGGTTGCCGAAACTTCCTCGGACTACGACCGTGAAAAACTGCAAGAGCGTCTGGCGAAGCTGTCCGGTGGCGTTGCAGTGATCAAGGTTGGCGCTGGTTCCGAAGTAGAAATGAAAGAGAAGAAAGCCCGCGTTGAAGACGCCCTGCACGCAACCCGTGCAGCCGTTGAAGAAGGCGTGGTACCTGGCGGTGGCGTTGCGCTGATCCGCGCTCTGGAAGCAATCCTCGACCTGAAAGGCGACAACGCCGACCAGGACGTGGGTATCGCCGTTCTGCGTCGTGCCATCGAAGCACCGCTGCGTCAGATCGCTGCCAACAGCGGTGACGAGCCAAGCGTTGTGGTCAACGAAGTCAAGAACGGCAAAGGTAACTTCGGTTACAACGCTGCGACTGGCGAATACGGCGACATGATCGAAATGGGCATCCTGGACCCAACCAAGGTCACCCGTTCCGCGCTGCAAGCTGCATCGTCGATCGGCGGTCTGATCCTGACCACCGAAGCTGCTGTTGCTGATGCACCGAAGAAAGACGGCGGTGCTGGCGGCGGTATGCCAGACATGGGCGGTATGGGCGGCATGGGCGGCATGATGTAAGCCAGCCTTACCCCTGTACGAAAAAACCCCGCCTGCGAAAGCAGGCGGGGTTTTTTATTGCCTTCAATTTGGGGTTGGCTGGAGATCGCGTCGCGCCCATCGCGGGCAAGCCACGCTCCTACAGGATCTGCATCGTCTCTGTGGGAGCGTGGCTTGGTCCGGGCGGCGCTCCGACGAAGGCGTCAGATCAGGCGCTGACAGGTTCTGCAGTGGTCCCGCGTTCAGCCCTCAAAGCCGGTCGATACAGAACGTAGTAGTACGACCCCAAACAAATCAGCCAGCAGAACACCGCCGTCCACACGTTGTGCGAGAAGAAGTGCGCGCCCTGCATCATCCGCCCGATGGAAAACACCGAGCCGAGGGCGAAGGCGAAGACAAACGCTGCGCGAGCCATGCGCGGGCGACGGTCACGCAATACGAAAAACAGGGCAAACAGGGTGAAGCCGGTGGCCGCATGGCCGCCGGGCCAGCAACGACCTGGTTTTTCGGTAGCCGGGCGATGGCTCAACAATTCGCTGTAGGTCTCGTGACCGCCAAATTGCTCAAGGCTCCAAGGACATTGCACCGCGGTCACCGCTTTCATCGGGGTGACAAAGGAAGTCGCCAGACCCAGGGACAGCACCAGGCAACCCAGTTCCCGCTTGAACGGTTTGAGCTTGACCATGAAAAACGAGGCAACGTAGACAATGATCGCGAACACCGAGAAGGCAATGACCACTTGCTTGGCGCGGGTATGCAGGATGTTTTCCAGGAAGTAACTGTGCCGTCCGATGAAGTCACCCGCGACCGGGTCGTAGAACAGCTTGGCAAGGTCCATGTCCAGTGAAGTCAGTTCGAGCAACACCAGAATGATCGCCGCAACGGCGGGAACCCCCAGGCACACCCAGAAGTTGAGCGGGCGCGGGGCAGGGCGGACAGCGGTTGATGACATGGTGGATCCTGAACAAAGGAAAAAGCCCCGGGGCATCAGCCCGGGGCGATTCGGTTAACGTTCGCCGACTTGACCGGCACCCTCCTTGGGCGCCTTCCAGCCAAGCAGCTGTTGCTTGAAGCCATAACTGGCGGTTTGGTAATAGGTGATGGCGCGGGTAATCAGCGGGTCATCGGCGGTCGACCGGGACTCGCGGCTTTCGGTCAGTGCGTCATCGTGACGACGCAATCCCTGGCGTGGGCTCAGAATCGCCAGGTCCTTGCCGTCGAACAACCCCAGGTGCTGGTAGTTGCCGACCACCACCCGTGGCGGCAGCGGGTTATCCTGCAACAGGTTACGGCCAAAGAACGTCGACTCATAATCCAGATTGAGCAAACCGAGCAGCGTCGGTGCCAGATCGATCTGGCTGGCCAGCTGTGCTGTTTCCCGAGCTTCGATCAACTTGGGCGCATAGATGAATAGCGGGATCTGATAGTTGGCGATAGGCAAGTCTTCCTTACCGGCGCTGCCTGCGGTGTGGTCGGCGACAAAGATGAAGATTGTATTGTCAAACCAGGGTTTTTGACGCGCCTGATCGAGAAACTGACCGATGGCGTAGTCGGTGTATTTCACCGCGCCGTCACGACCGTTGCCGGACTTGATGTCGATCCGGTTGTCCGGATAGGTGTAAGGGCGGTGGTTGGACGTCGTCATCAGCTGCAGCAGGAATGGCTGCTGCTTGGCATAGTCGGCATCGGCCAGTTTCAGTGTCTGGTTGTAGAGATCCTCGTCTGCCATGCCCCAGGCATTCTTGAAGTGAATCTCCGACTCCTCGACGCTGCTTTGGTCCACGACGCGGTAACCATTGCCGCTGAAGAATGCATTCATGTTGTCGAAGTAACCGCGGCCGCCGTAGACAAACACACTGTCGTAGCCCACGGCATTGAGTTGCTGACCAAGGCTGGCAAAGCCGCTTTCACGACCCACACGCTTGACGATCGAGCGACCGGGGGTTGGCGGGATCGCCAGGGTAATGGCTTCCAGGCCGCGGTCGGTGCGGGTGCCGGTGGCGTAGAAATTATTGAAATACAGGCTCTGCTTGCGCAAGGCATCAAGGTTGGGGGTCAGGTTACGGTTGTCACCGTTGCTGCCCATGTACTTGGCGCTGAAGCTTTCAATGGTGACCAGCACGATATTGGGTTTGCGCGGTGCGCCCGGGTTATCGATCTGCCGGCGTATGTCCTGCGGGTCTTCACCTACGAAGCGGGCATTGGGTTCTGCCAGTTCGGCGCGAATCTGTTGGGCAACCACGGCCGCCGGCAGTGTGCTGTAGAACTGCGGGTAGTCCAGTTCGTTGTTACGGAACGCGGCGAAGAACTGGTAGGGACCGTTGCTCGCCAGTTCGTTCTGATAGGCGTTGCCGCCCTGGGCGCGCGGGGCATCCTGGCTGAGCAACTGCATGCTCAGGCCGGCGACGATCAACAAACCGAGTGCATTCAGCAAGCGGCCACGTAGCGGCGGCAACGGCGCAGCGAGCGCAGCGTTGAAGGGTTTGCGCAATGCAAGACTCAGGACCACGGCCAGCACGGCGAGAATGCTCAGCAGCGTGCCGATCGGGTATGACTCCAGCAGGTTGTTCAGTACTTCGTCGGAATACACCAGATAGTCGACGGCGATGAAGTTGAAGCGCACGCCGAATTCATCCCAGAACAGCCACTCGGCCACCGAGGTGAACAGCATCGCGAACAGACTGACCGTCAGCAGACCCTGGAGAAACCAGCGGTGGCCACGAGTGCGCCAAAGGGCCGGTGGGCACAGTAATAGGTAGAGCCCCATGGGCAGTGCCGCGTAGGCAATGAAACCCAGGTCGTAGAGCAGGCCGATACTGAAGACGGACAGAAACCCGCTACCGGCCTCATCCAGATGCGTGAGGAGCAGGACGGTTCGAGTCAGAAAAAAAATTGCCAGCCAGGAGCCGGTTACCAGCAGCAAAAAGCGCATGGGTGCCGTCTTCAAATAGTCCATTTTCTATATTCCTTATTATCAATCGCGTGACAGTCTTCACCGCCTGCTGTAGGCAGCGTGTGAATCGATAGTGAAAAACTTGTCAATCATACCTGTTGGTTGAGCGAATTGATCCATGCACAGCCTTCCCCTAGCCGTGAGCCACACTTGGCCTTAAGCTGCGCGGGCCATGACGGCCGTTACTGTGGACGGAGAGATACCCATGCGAATTCTATTGGTTGAAGACAACCGCGATATCCTGGCCAACCTGGCCGATTACCTGGGGCTCAAAGGCTATACCGTGGATTGCGCGCAGGATGGTCTGTCTGGCCTGCATCTGGCGGCCACCGAGCATTACGATTTGATCGTGCTCGATATCATGCTGCCCGGCATCGATGGCTACACCCTGTGCAAACGCCTGCGCGAGGATGCCCGTCGCGAAACGCCGGTGATCATGCTCACGGCCCGTGATCAACTGGATGACCGTCTGCAAGGCTTCAAGTCCGGCGCCGATGACTACCTGATCAAACCGTTCGCCCTGTCTGAACTGGCGGCGCGTATCGAAGCGGTCATGCGCCGAACCCAGGGCGGCGGGCGGCGGACGTTGCAGGTCGGCGACCTGAACTATGACCTCGACACCCTGGAAGTCACTCGCGAAGGCCGGTTGCTGAAACTCAACCCGGTCGGCCTGAAGTTGCTGGCCGTGTTGATGCAGAAAAGTCCTCATGTGCTGCGCCGTGAAATTCTTGAAGAAGCGCTCTGGGGCGACGACTGCCCGGACAGCGACAGCCTGCGCAGCCATGTCCACCAACTGCGCCAGGTGATCGACAAGCCGTTCGCCAAGCCATTGCTGCAAACCGTGCACGGTGTGGGGTATCGCTTGGCCGAGGGCCGTGATGGAGTTTAAGCAGAGCCTTGCTCAACGCATCATCATTGCCTTTGCGCTGATGAGCGCACTGGTGGCGGGTGCCTTTGCCATGGGCATCGTGGCGACCGTGCACCTGGTGGAAGAAAAACTGATTTCGGCAGGTCTGGGCGGCGATTTGCAGCGCCTGTTGCTGATGGACAATGTCGCGGACTGGAGCCATCGTCCCGAACCGGACCAATTGTTCTACTTCAGTGGCGGACCGGGCGATTTCCAGCTGCCCAAGGATTTGCGGCACCTGGAACCGGGTTTCCACGAAGTGTTCCGTGAAAACCTGTCGTACCACGCCATGGTCGAAATCGTCGACGGCCGGCGTTATGTGTTATTGCAGGACCAGAGCGACTTCGAAGAGCGTGAACGGGTGCTGTTTGCCGTGGTGCTGGTGGGTTTCGTACTGAGCCTGGCGCTGGCGGTGTTTCTCGGCTGGGTCCTGGCGCGCAAGGTCATGGCGCCGGTGGTGCGGCTGGCCCGCCAGGTACGCCATCGCGATCAACTGCTGGGTTTGGCTCCCCCTTTGGCGCCGGATTATGCCGCCGACGAAGTGGGCGAACTGGCCGTGGCCTTCGACGCCACCCTCGGGCGCTTGCGTCAGGCCCTGACCCGCGAGCGGTTGTTCACCAGCGACGTCAGCCACGAATTGCGTACGCCCCTGATGATCCTGGCCAGTTCCTGCGAACTGTTGCTGGAAAACCCAGGTCTCGATCAGCGCGGTCGAGCCCAGGTCGAGCGCATTGCCAGGGCGTGTGAAGAAATGCGCGAGCTGGTGCAAACCTTCCTGATGCTGGCCCGCGCCCAGCGCGAAGACGCCAGCATGTCGCCGCAGCAGTCCCTGGGCCAGATAGCCGAGGGCCTGCTCGGTCTGTGGCGCGAGCCCATAGAAGAAAAAGGATTGAAGTTGATCTTCGAACCGGGCAACCCTGAGGCCAAGGGCTACAACGCGACATTCCTGCATGCGGTGATGGGTAACTTGCTGCGTAATGCCTTGCATTACACCGAACAGGGCTTCATCCGCTTGACCCTGACGGGTACAGGCTTTCTGGTCGAAGACAGTGGCGTGGGCATTCCCGAGGAAAAACGCGAGGCGATGTTCGAACCCTTCGTTCGGGGCACTGAAAAACGCGGTGAAGGCTTGGGCCTGGGGCTTTCACTGGTGCAGCGGATCTGTGAAAACCAGGGCTGGAGCGTCAGCCTGACGACCATGGAACCCAATGGCTGTCGTTTTCAGGTGGAATTGTCCCGAACTTGATCGGTTGAGTCAGGCGTTCAGCAAACCCTGCCAACTCTGTAAAACCCTGTAATACTTCTTGGTTTCCCATCATAAAATTTTCACAAGTGGATCACCTGTCACCAACACCACGAAACCTAAGGTAGTTGCTATCAGAAGTTCAGGAGACCTGATGATGGACGGTCCGATCAAACTCGATTTTTCGGAAAAATACGACGATCAACACGCCCAACGCTATTTGCGCAAACACCAGGAAGGTCTCGGCCGTCGATTGTCCCATTGGCGTGACGAACAACTGGCACGCAAGGCGCTGTCCCTGGCTGGCGAGCCTGGCCTGGTCCTCGATTTGCCTTGTGGTGCAGGGCGTTTCTGGCCCTTGTTGGCGGAAAAATCCAACCGCGTGATCATCGGTGCCGATAACTCGCAGTCCATGCTGAAAATCGCAACCCAGGCGCAACCTGCCGATGTGGTGAAACGGGTACAACCCTTGCCCACGTCTGCATTCGACATCGCCTTGCCGGACAACTCCGTCGACAGCATTTTTTGCATGCGCTTGCTCCACCACATCGGTGAAGCCGAGCATCGCATGGCTATTTTGCGTGAATTCGAGCGGGTTTCCCGTGACAGCGTGATCATTTCGCTGTGGGTCGATGGCAACTTCAAGGCTTGGAAACGCAAGCGTTCGGAGAAAGCCCGTGGGCAGGTAGGTTACCAAAACCGGTTTGTGTTACCGGCCGCTACCGTAGAAAAGGAATTTGAGCAGGCGGGTTTCCGCATCCAGGAACAACTGGACTTTTTACCGCTCTATGCCATGTGGCGAGTTTACGTATTACGCAAGAGGTAACAGGATGGCAGTGCAGTGTGCAGCAGAAACGGAAGTCGCTCCCCCGGACCGCTTCGATTACTTTTGGAATCAGCGCGGTGAATGGGTAGAAGAACCCAACGTCCGTCGCGGCGGGGAAAGCGGCGTTCAACGCCTGATGGGCAGTGATGGTCAACTGCTCTACGTCAAGCGCCAGACCGGGCATATCCATCGTAGCTGGCAGCACCCATTCGGGCGGCCTACGGTACTGCGCGAGCATGCTGCGCTCATCGGTGTGACCGCGCTTGGCGTACGGGTTCCTGAAATCGTTTTCTGTGGCGCACAGCGCGATCCTGTGCACAAGTGGCGTGCCTTGCTGGTCACCAAGTCATTGGACGGCTACGAGGAAATCGATCGCTGGTACGCCGGTGGCGGTCGAGAGCGTCATGGTGAAGCCATAAACGAACGAGTGCTTAAGGACCTGGCCGAAAACCTGGCTCGCATGCACAAGGGCCGCTGGCAGCACGGTTGCCTTTACGACAAGCACGTATTCGTTCGCGTGACCGGTGAGGGCGAAACGGCCAAGGTCGAGGTTGCCCTGATCGATCTGGAGAAATGTCGACAGCGTTTGACCGCCAATCGCGCAGCTGTCCATGACTTGAAGCAGTTGCGTCGCCACTCGTCGTTCAGCGACGCAGACTGGAAAAAACTCATCTACTTTTATGAGACGGCGTTTGGCAGCGCTATCAAGGATTTATAGCGATGAAACTCGAAATTGCACGAGGTTTGTTTCTGGTAGGAGCCTTGGCAGTTGCATCGATCGCGATGGCAACCTGGGAGCAACCGCGCCCCCAGGTTCTCAGCTCGATAAGCGCAGAAGAACATTGTCCATTACCACGGGTTGCAAAGGCATCCGTGGCCACCCGACCCGATCATGACTTATTGTTGTTCATGTTCGGACTTTCTCAGGGATTGAGGCCGCAAAATTGAACCGATTGAAGCCCAAATGAAAGGCCTCGCTGATGCGAGGCCTTTTTTTATTGCCCTGACTTTCAATACAACAGGTTCATCTCATACAGATACATCTGTTTCAGCGCTTATCGGGTTTAGCCAGCAACGTGTAGACGCAGGGCAACACAAACAGGGTGAACAACGTCCCGATCGACATGCCCGTCGCGATGACCGTGCCGATGTCGAACCGGCTGACTGCGCCAGCACCGGTGGCGATGATCAATGGCACCATGCCGAACACCATCGCCGCAGTGGTCATCAAGACCGGACGCAGCCGGATGGCCGCCGCTTCCTCCACCGCTTCCCGTGCCGTCAGGCCCTTGTCCTTGCGCAGCTGGTTGGCGAACTCGACGATCAGAATGCCGTGCTTGCTGATCAGCCCGATCAACGTCACCAGCCCGACCTGGGTGTAGATGTTCATGCTCGACCAGCCCAGGAACAGCGGAATCAATGCGCCGCAGATAGACAACGGCACGGTGACCAGGATCACCAGCGGGTCGCGGAAGCTTTCGAACTGGGCCGCCAGCACCAGGAAAATGATCGCCAGTGCCAGGGCAAAGGTGACCCACAGGGCGCTGCCCTCCTGAACGTACTGCCTCGATGCGCCGGCGTAGTCGAAGGCAAAACCGGCGGGTGCCTCTTCCCGGGCGATCTGGCGCACGAGGTCGATGGCTTCCCCCATGCTCACCAGCGGCACGCCGGACAGGATGGCCGAGTTGAGTTGCTGGAACTGGTTCAGCTGTCGCGGTCGAGCACGGTCGGTGACGGTGATCAGGGTCGACAACGCCAACAGTTCGCCGTCGGTGTTTTTCACGTAGTAATTGTTCAGCCAGTCCGGATTGTCGCGGAACGGCCGCTCGACCTGGGCAATGACTTTGTAGCTGCGACCTTCAACGGTGAAACGGTTGATCTCGCCTTCACCCAGCAGGGTCGCCAGGGTTCCCCCCAGATCCTGCATGGAAACCCCCATCTGCGCGGCCTTGGCGCGGTCGATATCCACCACCACTTCCGGCTTGTCGAAGGCCAGGTCAACGTGGACAAACGCAAACTTGCCGGATTCCTTCGCACGTTTTTTTACCCGTTCGACCACCTGTAGTAGCAATTCGTAATCTTTGGCAGAGTTGATGACGAACTGGAACGGCACGCCTTCGCCGGTGCCCGGCAGTGATGGCAGGTTGAAGCCGAAAATCTGCAACCCCGGGATCTTTTCCAGTTTGGCCTGCACCTCGGGCAGGATCGCCATTTGCGTGCGACTGCGCTCGTTCCACGGCTTGAGCAGGAAACCGCCGATGCCCGATTGCACGCCGTTGAAACCGTTGATCTGGAATGACGAGTAGTACTCGGGAAACGCCTTGAAGATCGAGACGAATTCGTCGGTGTAGGTGTTCAGGTAGTCGAGGTTGGTCGGTTGCGGGGCGTTGGCTATCATGAAAATGATGCCCTGGTCCTCATCCGGCGCCAGTTCCGATTTGGTGAATTTGAGAAAGACCGGAATCAGGCACAACACGATCACGGCGAACACCAGCACCACCGGCCGGGTGTTGAGGGTTCCGTGAAGCAAGCTCTGGTAGCGGCGCTTGAGTCTTTCGGAAATCATGTCCAGGCGATGGGCCAGGCCAGTGGGGTTCTCATCGTGGCGCAGCAGAAAAGCACACATCATCGGCGACAGGGTCAGGGCGACAATACCGGAAATCACCACCGCGCCGGCCAGGGTCAGGGCGAACTCCTTGAACAGCGCCCCGGTCAGGCCGGTCAGGAAACCGATCGGTGCATACACCGCCGCCAGGGTGATGGTCATCGAGACCACCGGCATGGCGATTTCCCGGGCGCCTTCAATGGCGGCGTTGAGCGGTGTCTTGCCTTCCTCGATGTGGCGGTGAATGTTTTCCACCACCACGATGGCGTCGTCCACCACCAGGCCGATGGCCAATACCATCGCCAGCAGGGTGAGCAGGTTGATCGAGTACCCCATCATCTGCATGAAGAACATGACGCCGATCATCGACAGCGGGATGGTCACCACCGGGATCACCACCGACCGCAGGGCGCCAAGGAACAGGAACACCACCACGATCACGATCAGCACCGCTTCGAACAGGGTTTTCACCACTTCGTCGATCGAGGCCTGGATGAACAGGGTGGAGTCGTAGGCGATTTCACTCTTGAGGTTCGGCGGTAGTTGGGCCTCAAGGTCCGGCATGATCTTGCGCACTTCCTTGATCACTTCCAGCGGGTTGGCACCGGGTGTCGCCTTGATGCCGATGTACACCGAAGGGGTGCCACCGAACGAGCTGATGGTGTCGTAGTTTTCCGCCCCCATTTCCACACGCGCCACATCGCGCAGCAATACACGGCTGTCGCCATCGACCTTGAGCGGAATCGCGCCGAAGGCTTCGGCGGACTTGAGTTCGGTATTGGCGTTGATGCTGGTGACCACATATTCGCCCTTCACCTCGCCGGCGGCAGAGAGGAAGTTGTACTGGCGCACCGCGTTGGTCACATCGCTGGCACTGAGGCCGAAACCCGCCAGCTTCATCGGGTCCAGCCACAGGCGCATGGCAAATACCTGGTTACCGAGGATCTCGGCTTCGGCCATGCCGGGCAAGGTCGCCAGTTTGGGCTGGATCACCCGTGACAGGTAATCGGTAATCTGCGGGTTGTTCAATTCCTTGCTGAAGTAACTGATGTACATCAGCACTGACGCATTGGCAGACTCTTTGCTCAGTACCGGATCTTCAGCGTCCTGGGGCAGTTGGTTCTTGACTTCGTTGGCCTTGGCCAGCAGTTCGGTAAACAGACGGTCGCTATTGGAGCCGATGCGCGCGTAGATCGAGATCACCGAAAAGTTCTGGCGACTGACCGAGGTCATGTAGTCGATGCCCTCGGCGCTGGCCAGGCTTTGCTGCATCGGTTGGGTGATATAGCCCTGGATGGTCTCGGCGTTGGCCCCGGGGTAGGCGGTGGTCACCGTGATCAGGGCGTTTTCCATTTGCGGGTACTGGCGTAGCGGCAGCTTGCTCCAGGCCTGGAAGCCCAGCAGCACGATCAACAGACTGATCACGGTAGCGAGAACCGGACGGCGGATGAACGGGTCGGTAAAAGCCATGGGAATTCCTTGATCAGTCCGCGCGTGGCGGGCTGTTCTGCCCGGCCAGGGTCTTGTCGTCGCTGATGGCAACGCGTGAGCCGTTATCCAGTTTGAGCTGGCCGGCGGTCACCACTTTCTCGCCGCTCTGCACACCTTTGGTGATCATCACTTGCCCATCGCGGCGTTCGCCGGTCTCGACAAAACGCCGTTCGGCGATCAGCACCGGTTGGCCCTTGTCGTCCTTTACCAGGCTGCCATCCTCGGCCTTCTTTGGTACGGCCACATACACCGAGTTGCCGTAGAGCGTGTAGGTAATCGCGCTTTCCGGCACCACGATGCGCGGCAGCGGGTCGGGCAGGAGCACCTGGAGGCTGGCGAACATGCCTGGCATCAACTTGCCATCGGGGTTGGCCAGGGTGGCGCGGACCTGCACGTTACGGGTGCTGTTCTCGACTTTAGGGTTGATTGCACTGATGGTGCCGGGGTACTCCAGGGTCGGATACGCCGCGACAATGACCTGCACTGGCTGGCCGAGCGCAATCTTCGGCACCGACTGCTCGGGCACGAAAAAGTCGACATACAGGCTACTGAGGTCTTGCAGGGTGGCGATCATGGTGCCGCTGGCCACATAGTCGCCGACGTCCACCTGACGAATGCCGATGGTGCCGCTGAACGGCGCGATGATGCGTTTTTTCTCGAGCGCAGCCTTGAGCTGATTGACCGTGGCCCTGCTCTTTTTCAGGACCGCCGAGAGTCGGTCGAATTCACCTTTGGAAATCGCCTGGCTGCCCACCAGCTGGCTGCCACGGTTGTAGTCCAGTTGGGCCAGCCCGAGGTCGGCCAGGGCGGTTTCGAGCAAGGCACTTTCCACGGCGCTGTCGAGCCGGACGATGGGTTGACCGGCCTTGACCTTCTGCCCTGACTCGAACTGGACATCGATGACGGTGCCATCGGTCTCCAGGCTCAGGTCCACGCCCTGCAATGCCTTGAGCGTGCCAACGGTAGGCAGGCGGGCTTGCCATGGGCGCTCGGTGGCGGTGGCCACGGCAACGCTGATGGCCGGTCTGGGCGCAGAGTAGCCTTGAACCATCGTGTAGATCGACAAGGCTTTGTACGCGGCCAGGACCAGCACAATCAGTAGAACAACACCCAACATGATCAGCATGCGGCGACGCAGCATATCCAGTTCCTTGGAGAAAATCAGGTGAGACAGCGGGGAACATTACCGGGAGTGTAGAGGGTAATCCAACTGCCGTTTTTACAGGTTGTGAGGTATTAGAGAGGTGAAAGCCTGAAAAGATTCGCCGCGTTGGGTCGCGCCTGTGGGGTGTACGTCATCCCGATGCAGGCGCGGCTCAAAGCGGCGATTTTTTCAATGATTCAGGCCATCAGATGCAGATGGTTGTCCCAGAGCCCTGCGGGTAGCTCAAGCGGTTTTGCAACAAGGTTTGTCTGGCGGCAGTCGTAGTACCGGCAGCGTCCCTGGCCCGAGGTCACGACAAAACCATCGGCCACGGCGCCGACCCCGGCGCAATCGGGCAGTGGCGCGTCCAGGCGTACTTCACCGCTGTCCAGGTCCCAGATGAAAAAACGGTTGCCCCGTGGTGCGGTCAGCGCCACCAGGCGCAAGTCGCTGTGTACCGCGACGCTGGCGGTGTAGTGCCCCATGGCCTGCAACTGGTGCTCGGGCACCGGGAACGCGACGAAGGGCTGACCGGGCCGCTTGATCGCCAGCAACTCCGACGACTCGTGGGCTGCGCCCATGAACTGCTGGCTGGCGACGATGGTTCCGTCACTGGCGATTGCCAGATGACGCACGCTGTTCATCTGCTGGGCGAGGGTTTCCCTGCTCAGGAGGGTGCCGTCGCGGTGCATCAGGACCAGGCTCGGTTCCATGGCGTTGAGGTTCATCTCCACCCGGCTTTCGGCCTCGGTGCGAATCCCGCCGTTGGCCACCACCAGGGTTTCGCCATCGGGCATCCACGACACCTGGTGCGGACCGAGGCCGTGGGTGGAAATCTCACCGCTGTGCACCAACCGTTCACCTTCGAATCTGTACACACCGAGCAGGCCGCGACCCGGATCGGTGGTGTCGTTTTCGGTGGCGTAAAGCCAGTCGCCGCTGTGGTGAATGACCGCGTGACCGTAGAAGTGCCGGTTCGGCTGTGACACCACGGTTTGCAGGAGCGTGCCGTCGCGCAGGTCGATCAGATAGCTCTCGGTGCCCGGACGGCGGGCGACAAACAGCGCAATCGGCAGTGTCGGGTGGTTGATGATGTCGTGGCACCGCTGGCCGACCCGGGTGGCGAACACCTGGGTGCCATCCAGCCGAAATCCGACGGCGTAATGCTGGCCGTCGGTATCGTCCCGTGCCGAAAGCAACAACGGACTCTTGTCCTTTTGCTTGAACAGCTTCCAGCCGCCCAGTGTCACTGCACCCAGCAGCAAACTACCTAATGTCAGAACCTGGCGTCGCAGCATGGAACTGGCCCTCATCAGTCACCGTCGTTGGCGTTGAAGCCCAGTTGGATGCCCAGTGCCTTGGCCAGATCAGCCTCGTGCAGGCGATGGACGACGTTGAGGCTTTCGTACAGGTCGTTGAGCTGCTGGCGGCCGGCCTCGTCATTGAGCATGTCGGTCAGCGAACGCTGGTTACCGGCAAACAGTTTCAGCGAGGCGGCATAGGCCGCATCGATCTTGTCGGCCAACGGTTTCTGCTCGCTCGGCAACAGGCTGCGCAGGCCTTTGTTATCCACACCTTCCCAGACGGTCTTGGCGGCCGCGAGGCTGGCTTCGAGGCTGGTCAGGGACGCCTGGCTGCGCCATGCATCGGCCTGGAACGGTTGCGGCACGCCCTTGCTCTGGCGGCCCATCGGCGTGCCGAGTTTTTTCTTCAGGGTGTCGATGGCGGTGACTTGCACACGCAGCAGATCGGCGATCGCTTCGTGGGAGTCCGCATAACGCTGGTTCGGGAATTTGCTCATTTGCGCGAGCATGCCGTCGGTGTTGTTCCAGGTTTGCAGAATCTCTTCGGCCAATTGCTTCTGGCGTTCGCCGATGGCGATCAGCAGCGGGCAGTATTTGCTCTTCTGCTCAGCGTTGGCCACGTCAGGCTTGCTGTCGAACAGAATGTATTCGTAGGCCGAGAGGCCCTGTACCACAACGCTGGACTTGGCCAGTGCAGCGGCATCGATTTGCGGCTGGGCGGTGACCAGTTGCTCGACCTGACGGCCGACCAGGTTTTTCTTGTCCGGCCAGAACTGCACTTGCCACGACCGGTTGCCTTCGGCCAATGGCCCGATCAGCAGCGGTTGCAGTTCGGCCCAGGCTTTTTGCGCGTGCAGGAAATCGGCACGGGCGGTTTCCAGGTTTTCCTTGCCTTCGCAGTAGGCGAGGGCGCTGACCGCCAATTGACGGTCGGCTTCAACCCAGCGGGTGTAGGTCGGCAGGATCACCGACTTGGCGATGGCCGCCGACGTGACCGCTTGCGGGTCCTGGGGCGAGCAGGCGCCCAGGGCAAGTGCGGCAAGGCTGGTGAACAACAATTTGGGACGGAACATGTCGGGCTCCCGCGAGTGGAATGCGTGTTAAAGGGAATTCAGGAACGCCAGCAACGCAGCGCGTTGCTCGGCATTGAAAGACAAAACCTGTTGCTGCGCCGCTGCCGCCTCGCCGCCATGCCAGAGCACGGCTTCGAGCAGGTTGCGGGCGCGGCCGTCGTGCAGGAACTGGGTGTGGCCGCTGACCGCCTGTGTCAGGCCGATGCCCCACAACGGCGGGGTTCGCCATTCGCGGCCGCTGGCCTGGAATTCGCTACGGTTGTCGGCCAAGCCGTCACCCATGTCATGCAACAGCAGATCGCTGTACGGGCGAATCACTTGATTGGCCAGTTCAGGTTCGGCAGCGTTGGCGGCGGTGGTGTATTTCGGGGTGTGACAGGATTGGCAACCGGCCTGATAAAACAGGGTCTTGCCGGCCAGCACTTCAGGTGCACTGACGTCACGACGTGCCGGTACGGCGAGGTTTCGGCTGTAGAACAGCACCAGGCGCAGGATGTTGTCGCTGACTTCCGGCTCGCCATTCGGGCCGTTGCCACTGGGTGCCTGTTTGCAGGCCGTTTGCGCGTCCGTGCAGTCATCAAAGGGTCTCAGGCTGGTCGTGAGTCCCATATCCCCCGAAAACGCGTGAACATTTTGTTGATTGAGGTTCGGTTGTCCGGCTTTCCAGCCAAATCTTCCCAACACTGTCTTTAGTTGGGCGTCGTCCCACACCTGGTTCGGGCGTCCGGCAATGCCGTTGTTCGCCTTGGCCTGGGCCTCGGCGTTGGCCAGGATTGCTTCCTCGGGGATCGCTTCGAGCAAGCCCAGGCCAATCATTGGCGGCGCCACGCGGGCCGAGAAACGGGTGTCGGGGTGCATCGGGCCGTAGCCCAGCTGGGTGATGTTCAGGCTCGGTTTGCGCAACTCGACTTCGGTGCCGTCCTTGAAGCGAACCGGCACGGCGGTGTAATCGACCCGCACTTTGCCTTCGGGGGCCACGCCGGGTACGGCCATGTCCTGGAACTGGCCGCCGTAGACGGGCTCCGGCACCACGCCGAGCTGTTCGATGACCTTGGCATACGCCGGGGCGTCGGGAATCGACAGGCGTACCAACATCGACACGGCGTTCACATCGTCGGGAGTCGGCGGATGGCCGCGGCCGTCCTTGATGTGGCAGCCCTGGCAGGCATTGGTGTTGAACAGTGGGCCGAGGCCATCGCGAGCGGTCGTCGTCGACGGCGCGATCACCCAAGGGCTGCGGAAGAAGCTGTTGCCAACGCTGAAATCCACGCGCCGCGACGGCGGCAGATTCGCCGAGGGCATGGAAAACGCGTTCTGATCGGTCTTGCGCACCGTCGCACTGCCGCCGGAGCGGGCTTCACCGGGTTCGGCCTGGGTGAATTTCGGGGCGTCATCGCAGGCACTCAGGCCCAGGGCCAGAAACAGTGCGGACAAGCGAAGAGGCAGCGAGGGCATCAGACATCCTGCAAGACGAGCAAAACAAGGGCGCAAAGTCTAACAGGGGATGGGAATTTGAATAAGAGGAATTATCGTTTGCTTGATGTGGGACAGGATTTTCACTTGAGACCGCGATGAGGCCACCAGCATCACCCTAAAAGCTGATATGAAAAAGGCGACCCGAAGCAGACTGTGTGAAAACCTAGCAATCTGCTCTCCGGTTAAAGAAAATGCCCGCATCGCAAGATGCGGGCATTTTTCTTATGCGCTATATCCAAGGTGAAGATCGCTGTCAGGGGGCACTGTTTCCAGTGTCACTTGACGAACTTATTCCCGAAGACCATCTGGTTCGGGTGATTGAGGCTTACATTTCCCGCCTCGATCTGGCACTGCTGGGTTTCGACAAAGCCAAACCCAAGGCCACCGGGCGGCC
>NZ_JBFUHS010000013.1:0-153964 GCF_056402255.1 Pseudomonas sp. P4_B4 | reverse complement strand
GCTGCACAACGCCGCCATGTCGGCCAGCCGCACAGCCGCCTGGAAAGGCTTTTATGAAGAGCAAAGAGCCAAAGGGTTCAGCACTACGCAGGCACTGGTGATACTGGCCCGCAAACTTGCCCGGATCGTATTTGCACTGCTGAAAGGGCAGAGCGAATACCAACCAAAAGCAGGTTGAGGGCTTTCCCTCAACCATAGAATCTCCCACAGGGGATCGCATTCCAATGTGGGAGCGAGCCTGCTCGCGATGGCTGCAACACAATTCGAACGCCGAACACAAATCAGCAGGCAAAAAAAATCCCCGAACGAGTCGGGGATTTTTCATGTTCGATCAATCAGCCCGAGAGCGGATCAATCTTCGCGGTAGCGACGCAGCTTCAACTGCTTACCGGCAACGCGAGTGTCCTTCAGCTTGGTCAGCAACTTCTCAAGACCATCTTCCGGCAGCTCGACGAGGCTGAAGCTGTCACGCACCTGGATGCGACCGATGGCTTCACGCGCCAGACCACCTTCGTTGAGGATGGCGCCCAGCAGGTTCTTGGCAGCGATACCGTCACGCGCGCCCAGCGCGGTACGGCAACGTGCACGGCCTTCGCCCAGTGGCATCGGAGCACGACGCTCGCGGTCACCACGCTCAGGACGATCACCGGAACGCTCTGGACGATCGCCACGCGGTGCGTTGTTCGGCACCAGTGGACGCTCTTTCTCGATAGCGGCCAGGTTCAGCGCTTGACCGTTGGTAGCCTTGCGCAGCAGGGCTGCGGCCAGGGCACGCGGGCTGCAACCGATGTCGGCGGTCAGGCGATCGAGCAGATCACCGTGAGTCGATTCGGCCTCGGCCACCAGTGGCGACAGGCTGTTGGTCAGCTTCTTGATGCGCGCATCCAGAACGGCTTGAGCGTCTGGCAGGCGAACTTCAGCAACCTTCTGACCGGTTACACGCTCGATCACTTGCAGCATGCGGCGCTCACGCGGAGTCACCAGCAGCAGTGCACGACCTTCGCGACCGGCACGGCCGGTACGGCCGATACGGTGAACGTAGGACTCTGGGTCGTACGGCATGTCAACGTTGAACACGTGAGTGATGCGCGGAACGTCCAGGCCACGAGCAGCAACGTCGGTCGCCACCACGATGTCCAGACGGCCATCCTTGAGGGAGTCGATCACGCGCTCACGCTGGTTCTGGGCGATGTCACCGTTCAGCGCAGCGGCTTTGTAGCCTTTGGCTTCCAGGGCACTGGCCAGATCCAGGGTCGCTTGCTTGGTGCGCACGAACATGATCAGGGCGTCGAAATCTTCCACTTCCAGCAAGCTGAGAACGGCCGAAGTCTTCTGGTCAGCGTGAACCAGCAGGTGAGCCTGCTCGATCGCGGTAACGGTCTGGGTCTTGGTCTGGATCTTCACGTGTTGCGGATCGCGCAGGTGGCGTTCAGCAATGGCACGGATCGACTGCGGCAGGGTGGCCGAGAACAATACGGTCTGACGGGTGACAGGCAAGGCCTTGAAGATAACTTCCAGGTCGTCCATGAAGCCCAGTTTGAGCATTTCGTCGGCTTCGTCGAGAACCAGGTGGTTCACGGTCGCCAGTACTTTTTCGTCGCGACGCAGGTGGTCGCACAGACGGCCCGGAGTGGCGACAACGATCTGTGCGCCATTACGGATTGCTTTCAGCTGTGGGCCCATCGGCGCGCCGCCGTAGACAGCCACAACAGTTACGCCCGGCATTTGCTTGGCATAGGTTTCGAAAGCGGTTGCAACTTGTAGCGCCAACTCACGAGTTGGGGCCAGGATCAGGGCTTGCGGTTCGCGCTTTGCAGGATCGATGCGATGCAGGATCGGCAGGGCGAACGCAGCGGTTTTACCCGTACCGGTTTGCGCCTGACCAATCATGTCGTGACCGGCCATGATGATCGGGATCGATTGCTGCTGAATAGCCGATGGCTCTTCGTAGCCAGTCGCGGTGACGGCTGCAAGAATATTCGGATTAAGATTAAAAGCGGCGAAGCCGCCGGTTTCCTGGGTCATGGGTCTGCCTCTAAGTGCATCCGCAAAGACCCATGCTCCAAAGCTGCGCGTGCCGTGTTGAGACTCAAGAGTCGCCCTGGCAGCTTTGTCGGCGGGGATTTGCGAAAACGAATGAATGAAAAGAATCGTCAAGGGAGAGTCCGCTGGGCGGACGTGCAGCCGAAGCTGGCTTCGGGGAATTGCGCTACCTAAACGCGGCCCGGTTAAAGGCCGGCGCGCACTATACCGGAATTCGCCAAAAAAGGGAGCTTTTTTTATCGAATATCCACCGGATACGCCGTTGTGTCACAGGCTTTGCGAATAATCGATCAGCCGTCTACTTTTCAAAGGCCCGGCCTTGCGGGTGATGGCGCTAAAACGGTTCACCCTTTGCCGTGCAGACCGCCGGTCTGGCACGCCTTTCCCACCCCGAGGATCGCTCCATGAATCAGCCCAGCTCCAGTCGAGTCAGCCGCGAACGGCATGGTCATGTGTTCCTGATCGGCCTGGATCGGGTGGCCAAGCGCAACGCCTTCGATCTCGACCTGCTCAACGCGTTGAGTCTGGCTTATGGCGAGTTCGAAGCCGACAGCGAGGCGCGGGTGGCGGTGGTGTTCGCTCATGGCGAGCACTTCACCGCCGGACTCGATCTGGTCAATGCCAGTGTCACACTGGCAGATGGCTGGCAGGCTCCACCCGGCGGCTGTGATCCGTGGGGGGTGTTCGCAGGTCCCAGGGTCAGCAAACCGGTGATCGTCGCCGCCCAAGGCTATTGCCTGACCATCGGCATCGAATTGATGCTGGCCGCCGACATCAACCTGTGCGCCAGCAACACCCGGTTCGCTCAGATGGAAGTGCAACGCGGGCTCTTCCCGTTCGGCGGCGCCACCCTGCGTCTGCATCAAGTTTCCGGCTGGGGAAATGCCATGCGCTGGTTGTTGACCGGTGATGAATTCGACGCCCGTGATGCTTTGCACTTGGGTCTGGTGCAGGAGGTCATGGCCAGTGAGGACTTGCTGCCCCGGGCGATTGAACTGGCCGAGCGGATCGCCCGGCAGGCACCGCTTGGGGTGCAGGCGACGCTGATGTCTGCTCGACAGGCCCGGTATGAAGGGGAAACCGCAGCGGCACAGGCCTTGCCGCTGCTAGTCAAGAAGTTGATGGCTAGCGAGGACGTCAAGGAAGGTGTGCGGTCGATGGTGGAGCGGCGGCCTGGAGTCTTCAAAGGGCTTTAGTTTTTGCAGTGGCTTTGAAGGCCCCTTCGCGGGCAAGCCCGCTCCTACAGGGTTCGGTGAGCTCCGAAGATCCACTGTAGGAGCGGGCTTGCCCGCGAAGGGGCCCGTCCAGACAATAAATTAATTAGGTGGCCGGACGAATGCACTTGATCAACGAATCCAACGAATACCCCAACCGCGGCGCCAGCGCTTCGGCACGGGCGATCAGGCCGTCCATGTCCAGTTCCTGGTCCAGCTCCGACGGCACGATCAGAATCACGTTACCCTCCTTCACCGGCAGCTCCCAGTAATGTCGATGGTACAAACCGCGCAACAAGGCGGCGCCCAGGGGTTTGCCATCGTCGGTAGCCCACTGATTGATGACCAGCCAGCCACCCGGATTCAATCGCTTCTGGCAGTTTTCCAGAAAGCTCCAGGCCAGATGCCCGACACCCGGACCGACGTCGGTATAAAGGTCGACGAAAATCAGGTCCGCCGATTCGGCGGTGTCCAGCAGCTCCAGCGCATCGCCAACGCGGATGTACAGGCGCGGATCGTCATCCAGCCCCAGATATTCAATGGCCAGGCGCGGTACGTCCGGGCGCAGTTCGATGGCTTCGACATCTTCCAGCGGCAGGAACTTGAGGCAGGCCTGGGTCAGCGTCCCGGCGCCGAGACCGAGAAACAGCGCGCTTTCCGGGTGCTCGTGACACAACGCGCCGATCAGCATCGCCCGGGTATAGTCGTACTCGAGCCAGCTCGGATCGGCCGTGAACACGCAGCTTTGTTCGATGGCATCACCGAACTCGAGAAAACGGTAATCGGCCACTTCCAGCACACGAATCACGCCGAACTCGTCCTGTACCTCGGCGAGCAAATGCTCGACGCGCTCCTCAGTCATTTCATCTCCTGATCGTCACCGGGGCCGGCAACGCAATAACACCGCGTGTAGAGAGCGGCAAAGGCGAGATTGTCGACGAAGCGACGGGAACAGGTCACGCACTAATTTGCTGATAACATGGACGTCCGAGCGAAAACACTAGAGACCGTGATGAGCCAACCCTGGAGCCCTGACAGCTGGCGCGCCCTGCCGATCCAGCAACAACCCCAATACCCCGACGCCGCACATTTGCAGCAGGTCGAGCAGACCCTGGCCAGCTATCCGCCGCTGGTGTTTGCCGGCGAAGCCCGGGAGTTGCGCCGTCAGTTTGCTGAGGTGACCCAGGGCCGCGCGTTTCTGTTGCAGGGTGGCGACTGCGCCGAAAGCTTCGCCGAATTCTCCGCGGCGAAAATCCGCGACACCTTCAAGGTGTTGTTGCAGATGGCGATCGTGATGACCTTTGCCGCCGGCTGCCCGGTGGTCAAGGTCGGGCGCATGGCCGGGCAGTTCGCCAAACCGCGTTCGGCCAACGACGAAACCATCGATGGCGTGACCTTGCCCGCCTACCGTGGCGACATCGTCAACGGCATCGGTTTCGACGAAAAAAGCCGCGTGCCGGACCCGGCACGCCTGCTGCAGTCCTATCACCAGTCCACCGCCACCCTGAACCTGTTGCGCGCGTTCGCCCAGGGCGGGTTTGCCGATCTGCATCAGGTGCACAAGTGGAACCTGGACTTCATCGCCAACTCGGCGCTGGCGGAAAAATACAGCCACCTGGCTGACCGCATCGATGAAACCCTGGCGTTCATGCGCGCCTGCGGCATGGACAGTTCGCCGCAGTTGCGCGAAACCAGTTTCTTCACCGCCCACGAAGCGCTTCTGCTGAACTACGAAGAAGCCTTCGTGCGTCGCGACAGCCTGACCAACGATTACTACGACTGCTCGGCCCACATGCTGTGGATCGGCGACCGCACCCGCCAGCTCGACGGCGCCCACGTCGAATTCCTGCGCGGGGTGAACAACCCGATCGGGGTCAAGGTCGGCCCGAGCATGAACCCCGACGACCTGATTCGCTTGATCGACGTGCTCAACCCGCAGAACGATCCCGGTCGCCTGAACCTGATCGCGCGGATGGGCGCGAACAAGGTCGGCGATCACTTGCCGCAACTGATCCGTGCCGTCCAGCGTGAAGGCAAGCAGGTGCTGTGGAGTTCCGACCCGATGCACGGCAACACCATCAAGGCCAGCAGCGGCTACAAGACCCGCGACTTCGCGCAGATCCTTGGCGAGGTGAAGCAGTTCTTCCAGGTGCACGAAGCCGAAGGCAGTTATGCCGGTGGTATCCACATCGAAATGACCGGGCAGAACGTGACCGAGTGCATCGGTGGTGCGCGGCCGATTACCGAGGATGGCTTGTCGGATCGCTACCACACCCATTGCGACCCGCGGATGAATGCCGATCAGTCGCTGGAACTGGCGTTTTTGATTGCTGAGACACTGAAGCAGGTTCGACGCTAGTTTTTGACTGCCTGATATATCGCCTTCGCGGGCAAGCCCGCTCCTACAGGATTCGCGCCGTACACAAAATCCGTGATCGGCTCGATCAATGCAGGAGCGGGCTTGCCCGCGAAGGAGCCTGCTCAGTCACCGCCAATTTGTGTGAATGCCACCCGCAACCTTGCCGCACTCGCCCGCGGGCAATTGAGCTGAACCTGCGCCAACCCCAGCCAATCCGCCATCTGCCGCAGATTGACCGCCAACGCCAGCATCCCCTCCTCATCCAGCCCCGCTTCCTCTTCATGCACCGCATGCACTGCCAAACGGCCCGCCGCCCGTTCGGCGCGCAGATCGACCCGTGCGGCAATTCGCTCGTTGTGCAAAAACGGCAGGACGTAATAGCCGTACACCCGGTTGTCCTGCGGCGTGTAGATCTCCAGCCGATAGCGAAAATCAAACAGCCGCTCGGTCCGGCTGCGCTCCCAGATCAGCGAATCGAACGGCGAGAGCAATGCACTGGCGACGACTTTGCGCGGCACTTTTGGCTCGGGCAGACAATAGGCCGGTTGCCGCCAGCCCTGGACTTCGCAGGTCAACAATTCCCCGGCCTCGACCAACTCGGCCAAACGTGGGCGGCTGTCCGCAGGGTTCAAGCGGAAATAGTCACGCAAGTCTTTCTCCGTACCGACACCCAAAGCCGCTGCCGCATGCCGCAACAGGCCGCGCTGGGCGTCGTCTTCACTCAGGACGGGGTGCGCAAGTACCTCCGAAGGAATCACCCGCTCCGGCAGATCGTAGAGCCTTTCGAATCCGCGCCGTCCGGCAACGGTCACTTCACCGGCAGCGAACAACCATTCAAGCGCATGTTTTTCCGCGCTCCAGTCCCACCAGGGACCGGCTCGTTCCTGACGGGTCGACAGACTTCCGGCCCCCAGCGCGCCCTGCTCCTCGACCGAAGCCAGCACCTTGCGAATGGTGTCTTGCTGTTCACGACCAAAGCGCGCCAATTGCTGATAAATGTCTTCGCCACGGCTCGCACGCTGCATGCGCCAACGCATCAACGGGTACATGGAAAGTGGCAATAACGAGGCTTCATGACCCCAATACTCGAACAACGTACGGCGCCGGCCCTGACTCCAGGCAGCCTGGTCGAGCAAATCGGAGGAATAATTGCCGAGGCGGGAAAACAGCGGAAGGTAGTGCGAACGCACCAATGCATTGACCGAATCGATCTGCAGAATGCCCAGCCGTTCGATCAGGCGATTGAGCGCAACAGCCTTGATCGCCGCTGGCGGCGACCGCCCGTTGAACCCTTGGGCGGCCAGCGCCAGACGCCGAGCCTGTTTGAGGGTAAAGGACAATGTTGCGGGCATGGGTGCCTCCTTGTCTGCTCGCAACCTACCTCACCGGTAAGGGGTTTGTGTAGCGTGGCCTTCATCATTTATGCATCGGGTCATTCCAGAACGGTTTGATCGACTCGTTCTCCACATCCGCACGGCTCATGCCGATGTCCTTGAGTGCTTCGTCGCTCAAGCTCGCCAGCAGTTCGCGCTCGCGATGCAGTTCGTACCAGCGGCCGACCTTGTGCAGCAGATCGGATATCACGTGAATCGAGTGTTTTTCTGCACCATGGAACTCATGTTGACCTTTCATCTTGTTGCCCTCCGTTTGGATGGCTCCAGTCTCGCGCCGGGTCTAAGATCAATCCAACGAATGTTTCTGATGTCACATATCTCGGAGATTGATGGATGTCCGCCTACCCGAGTATCGATACCGAAGTGTTGCGCACCTTCGTTGCCATCGCCGACCAGGGCGGCTTTACCCGCGCCGGCGAAATGGTCAACCGCACCCAGTCAGCCGTCAGCATGCAGATGAAACGACTGGAAGAAGATGTGCTGCAGCGCCAGTTGTTCCAGCGCGACGGGCGGCAGGTGCGGCTGACAGCCGAAGGCCAGGTGTTGCTCGGCTATGCGCGGCGAATCCTCAAGCTGCACAGTGAGGTCTTCAACACCTTGCGCGAACCCGACATGGTCGGCACCGTGCGCATCGGCACGCCGGACGATTATGTGATGCGGTTCCTCCCGGGGATTCTGCGCCGGTTTGCCCAGTCTTACCCGCTGATTCAGATAGAAGTGCACTGCGAATCATCAAAACAACTGCTGATGCGCCATGACCTTGACCTGTCAATCGTGACCCGCGAACCGGGCAGTGAAATCGGCCAGTTGTTGCGCAAGGAACGTTTTGTCTGGGCCGAGGCACAATGCTACAGCGCTCATGAGCAGACTCCGCTGCCGCTGGCGATGTTCAACAGTGATTGCTTCTGCCGCCTATGGGCCTGCAATGCCCTGGATGCCCGGGGGCGTGATTACCGGGTGGCGTACAACAGCGACAGCCTGTCGGCGATCATGGCGGTGGTCAGCGCCGGCCTGGCCGTCACGGCGCAGCTTGAAAGCCTGATCACCGCGGACATGCGCATCCTCGGTGAGGCCGAGGATCTGCCGCTGCTGCCCGAGGCCAGCATCATGCTCGTGCGCAACCTGCATAACCCGTCACCGATCACCGAGTGCCTGGCCGAACACATCATCGAAGGCTTCAAACCTTGAAGGTGAGCATCACCGCACAGAACACCAGGAACCCGCAAAACAACCCGCGCAGCAGCCGCTCCGGCAAAGCGTGGGCAACCTTCACGCCCCAACTGATGCTCATCAACCCGCCGACCGCCAAGGGTAGGCCAATCACCCAGCTGACCTGATGGTGCGCGGCGTAAGTCACCAGCGTCACCCCCGTACTCGGCAAGGCCAGCGCCAACGACAACCCCTGCGCAACCACTTGGCTGGTACCGAACAGACTGGTCAGCACCGGTGTCGCCACTACCGCGCCCCCCACGCCGAACAACCCGCCCATCGTGCCGGATGCAGCGCCAAGCACGCCCAGCCAAGGCCATGAGTAGTTCATCTGCGAAGCCGCCGGGGTGCTGGCGGCGAACATGCGAACGAGGTTGTACACCGACAGTGCGATTAGAAACGCGACAAAACCTATACGCATGGTTTGCGCATCAATGCCTACCGCCCAGATCGATCCGAGCCAGGCGAAGCAGAACCCCATGATGGCCAGCGGTAACGCGTGGCGCAGTTCGATCCGGTTGCGCTGATGATAGCGCCACAGCGCCAGCATCACGTTCGGCACCACCATCACCAGCGCGGTGCCTTGGGCTATCTGCTGATCGAGTCCGAACAGCACGCCCAGCAGCGGAATGGCGATCAGGCCGCCGCCGATGCCAAACAGACCGCCGAGCGTGCCCAACGCAGTGCCGAACACCAGATACATCAAGAACTCAATCACAGCATTTTCCCCGTTGCCGTCAGGCTTTTGATCCTACGCAGTTGCTTCTGGCACGGAAACGCACAGCAACGCACAATGGCTGTGCCAAATTCGCACAGGTGCAATCCTGCCATGAACCCCAATCAACTGACCGACCAACTGGCCTTGTTCCTCGACGTGCTGGAAACCGGCAGTTTTTCCGCCGCCTCACGCCGTCATCCGCTGACCCCTTCGGCCGTGGCACGGCGTATCGACAGCCTGGAAAGCGCGGTCGGCAGTCAATTGTTCCTACGCAGCACTCATGCCGTACGTGCCACCCCGGCGGGGTTGGCCTTTGCCGAGCGCGCACGGCGGATCGTCGCCGAGTTACGCCTGGCCCGGGCCGAGGCGGTGTCCCTGAGCAGCGCGCCGGAAGGCTTGATTCGTATCGATGCGCCGGCAGCCTTTGGTCGCCGGCACCTGGCACCGGTGATTGCCGATTTCCTCATGCTCTACCCCGGGCTCGATGTGCAACTGCACTTGATCGACAGCTTCGTCGACATGCAGGGCCTGAACCTCGGCAAGGTCGATCTGGTGTTGCGCGCCGGGCAATTGGCCGATACCCGGCTGGTGGCCACGCCACTGGCGAGCATGGTGCGTATCGCCTGCGCCAGCCCTGATTATTTGCGGCGTCGCGGCGTGCCGACCGAGCCGTCACAGCTGATTGAACACGACGGACTCGACTGGGATGGCCTGGCCCCACCCTTCGCCTGGCGTTTCGAGCGCGACGGGCAAATGCAGCTGCACCGGCCGGCGCGGATCCGCATGAGCGCCAACAATGCCGAGGCGCTGGTGTGCGGTGCACTGGCCGGACTGGGTATCGCGCATCTGCCGACCTGGCTGGCCAGCGAGTACCTGTCGCGGGGTGAGTTGCTACCGCTGTTCTGCGACAGCGGCCTGCCGAAACCGGAAAGCGCCGGCATCTATGCCTTGCGCCTGGAACAGCAACCCAACTCCCGCAGTCGCTTGCTGCTGGAGTACCTGAAAACCCGCTTCAGCCCGGTTCCGCCCTGGGATCTGGTGCTGCAAACCCATTTGCAACGGCACTGATCAAAATTATCTGGCGCATTAAAGATTCGCCCGCTAGATTCTTGAGATCACAGATCAAGGCTTCGACATGACCACCGAGCGCAACACCCCGGATAACTGCGACAACCTGCTGCTGGACAATCAGGCCTGCTTTGCCCTGCATTCCACTTCGTTGATGATGACCAAAGTCTACAAACCCTTGCTGCAAGCGCTGGGCCTGACCTACCCGCAATACCTGGCGATGATGGTGTTGTGGGAAAGGGACGGTTTGACCGTAGGTGAAATCAGCACGCGGTTGCTGACCGATCCAGGCTCGTTGACGCCGCTGCTCAAGCGCCTGGAAGCCGAAGGCCTGCTCAGCCGAACCCGCAGCCGCGAGGATGAGCGGGTGGTGATTGTCGAACTCACCGAACAGGGCCGGGCATTGCGCGACAAGGCCCGGGATATTCCCCAGTGCATCCTCGGCGCCAGCGGGATGACCGTGGAGCGCCTGCAAAACCTGCAAGCGGAGCTGCAGGAGCTGCGTCGTCACCTGCAAGACAGCCTGATCTAAAGCGCTTCATCCATTCCTGTGGGAGCGGGCTTGCTCGCGAATGCAGAGTGTCAGTCGACTAATATTTGACTGATGCACCGCATTCGCGAGCAAGTCGAATCGTCGCACCGCCGCTCCCACATTTGTTTTGCGGCACCCGAAAAATCGGGCTCGCCACCTCCTCCTGAAAAAATTCCCGCTGAAAAAATCCCCCCTCGATAGCTCTAACTCAACGCTTACAACCAAAACTACCCCATCGCCCTTTCGTTCTTTTCAAACTCCTTCAAAATTTATATTGCGCGCAAAATATTAGTGCGATACATTCATCTCGCACTTATTTAGCGCGCAAACATTTAGCGCAACAACACGCAACCCTAAACGAGGCTTTCACCATGCAAACTCTCTACACCGCAATCGCAACTTCCACCGGTGGCCGTGACGGTCGTGCGGTTTCCAGCGACAACATCCTCGACGTCAAACTTGCCACGCCGAAAGAACTCGGTGGTGCCGGTGGTGCAGCCACCAACCCTGAGCAGCTGTTCGCCGCCGGCTACTCCGCCTGCTTTATCGGTGCCCTGAAATTCGTGGCCAGCCAGACCAAGCGCAGCATCCCGAACGACGCTTCGATCACCGCCCACGTCGGCATCGGCCAGATCCCCGGCGGCTTCGGCCTGGACATCGACCTGCACATCAGCCTGCCGGGTCTTGAACAAGTCGATGCACAAGAGCTGGTCGACGCGGCCCACCAGGTCTGCCCGTATTCCAACGCCACCCGTGGCAACGTCGATGTGCGTCTGCACGTAACCGTCTAAGCGCTGGCTACCCAGGCCCGAACAGGAAACGAACATGAACACTGTCAGCAAAGTCTTGACCGGTACCCTTCTCGCCTTGTCCATCAACAACGCGTTTGCAGGTACCGGGGTTGAACACAACACCCAGGCATTCCTCGACGTTCTGAACGCCGGCACCGGCAAGCCGATGGAGCAAATGACGCCCACCGAGGCCCGCGCCGTGCTGGTGGGCGCGCAGGCCGGGGTGAAGCTGACACTGCCAAAAGCCGATGTCAGCCAGAAGACCATTCAAGTCGACGGCCAACCGATCAGCCTGACCATCGTCCGGCCGGCCGGGGTCAAGGGTGAGCTACCGGTGTTCATGTTCTTCCACGGCGGTGGCTGGGTGCTGGGGGACTTCCCGACCCACGAGCGGCTGGTGCGTGACCTGGTGACGGGTTCAGGTGCAGCGGCTGTGTTCGTGAACTACACGCCGTCGCCGGAAGCGCATTACCCGGTGGCGATCAACCAGGCTTATGCCGCAACCCGATGGGTGGCCGAGTACGGCAAAGAGATCAACGTCGATGGCCAGCGCCTGGCGGTAGCCGGCAACAGTGTCGGCGGCAACATGGCGGCGGTGGTTGCGCTGATGGCCAAGGACAAGGGCACTCCGGCGATCAGGTTCCAGGTGCTGCTGTGGCCGGTGACTGATGCCAACTTCGAAACGGCGTCCTACAACCAGTTTGCCGAGGGGCACTTTCTCACCAAAAACATGATGAAGTGGTTCTGGGACAACTACACCACCGACGCCAATCAGCGGAACGAGATCTACGCCTCGCCATTGCGCGCGACCACTGCCCAGTTGAAAGGATTGCCACCTGCCCTGGTGCAGACCGCCGGTGCCGACGTGTTGCGCGACGAAGGCGAAGCCTACGCCCGCAATCTGGACGAGGCCGGTGTGCCGGTCACTGCGGTTCGCTACAACGGCATGATCCACGACTACGGTTTGCTCAACGTGGTGAGCCAGGTGCCAGCGGTGCGTTCGGCGATGCTGCAGGCTTCGCAGGAGCTCAAGGAACACCTGAAATAAAAACTGTAGGAGCGAGCTTGCTCCGGGCGGCGATCCGACGATAGCGGTAGTTCAGTCAGCATCTCTGTTGAATGTAAGACTGCCATCGCGAGCAGGCTCGCTCCCACAAGGGTTCATCGTTGAACCCGAAATCGCAGGCACAAAAAAGCCCGACTCAATGGTCGGGCTTTTTCATTCCTGAAGCTGTGCTTATTTGGCACGGCCTTTGTAGGAACCGCCTTCGCGGGTATCGATCTCGATCATGTCGCCGATTTCGATGAAGTCGGCAACCGACAGCTCGGTACCGTTCTTCAGTTTGGCAGGCTTCATTACCTTGCCGGAAGTGTCGCCGCGAGCGGAACCTTCGGTGTAGTCAACCTGACGCACGATGGTGGTCGGCAGCTCTACGGAAACCAGACGCTCTTCGAAGAAGATCGCTTCGCAAACATCGGTCATGCCTTCTTCAACGAAAGGCAGAACGGCTTCGATGTCTTCAGCGTTCAGCTCGTACATGGTGTAGTCGGTGGTGTCCATGAACGTGTAGGTGTCGCCGCTGATGAAGGACAGGGTCGCTTCTTTGCGGTCGAGGATTACGTCGTCCAGTTTGTCGTCGGCGCTGTAAACGATCTCGGTCTTGTAACCGGTCAGCAGGTTCTTCAGCTTGGTCTTCATGATCGCGCTGTTACGACCGGACTTGGTGAATTCAGCTTTCTGAACCAGCCAAGGATCGTTTTCGAGACGAATCACGGTCCCGGGTTTCAGTTCTTTACCAGTTTTCATTGCGAATATCCGAATTTGGATGGGATTTACAAAAATCTAGGCCGCGTATCATATCCAATTTCCATAAAACTGTACCAGCGCCGTGGCAAGATCGGCCTGCAAGGCCTGTTCCAGACACCACGCCTCGGCGTGTTTTTCCAGCTCTGGCCAGTGTTTACGGGTGAATTGCCAGTGGTCGGCTATTTTTTCACCAGCGTTCCACGCCCGCCAAAGACCGCTGATCGCCTCCCGCGCAGGCGCAGATAACCCCCTTACGTAAAGTTCGAGGAAGGCTTCGAGCTTGTCCAGGTGGATGTCTTCTTCCTGCTGGTAAATGTGCCAGAGAAATGGCCGGCCCGCCCATTGAGCGCGCACGAAGGAATCTTCGCCGCGCACGGCATTGAAATCGCAGCACCACAGCAACCGGTCGTATTGGTCCTGGCGGACGAATGGCAGCACCTGCACGGTCAAGGCATCCCGCACATGCACGGCACCGGCCGCCAAACCCTGCACACCGAGCCAACGCTCGACATCGCCGAGAATCCGCCCTTCCGGTACCAGCAGATGAGTGGCCGTCGAATCGCCCGCCATCCCATCGAGCCAACTGGCCAAACCGGTGTTTTCGTAGGCAAACAATGAGATCAACTGCGCGCCGGGCGCAGGATCAATCCCCAAATCTTGCAGGAATTCCCTTTGACCCTGCGGGTTTTGCTGAAATTGCCGACGCCGTTCCAGCAACCCGCGCTCACGCAACAACCCGCCTGTGCCCTTCTGGAACCCAGGGAAGAAAAAGAACTTCTGTACGCTTTTGTACTTCACCGAGGGCAAGCCGTGACAACCAATCACCCAGTCCTCGGCGCTCAGATAGTCGAGGTTCATCCACAGCGGCGGCTTTTCCCGTTCTACCATGGCGTCCATGTAGGCGCTCGGCAATTGGCAGGCAAAGGCAGCAATCACCACATCGGCGGCTTCGGTCGGCTGCCACTCGGCGGGCCATTGGCGCACTTCGACGTCGTGCTGCCACTGCTGCACAGCGTGGATGTCGATTTCCGGGCACAGGCGCTCGAACGCTCGCAGGTCATCGACCCAAAGACGCACCGCCAGTCCATGTTCGGCCACCAGTTGCCGGGCCAGTCGCCAGGTCACGCCGATGTCGCCGAAGTTGTCGACCACGGTGCAAAAAATATCCCAGCGGGTTTTCATTTCAGGCATTCCAGGCTCCCGTTGGCAAAGGCGCCGATTGTCCGCATAAATTACCCCGTGCAGAAGAGCCGACGGCGATTATTCTTCATGCGACAATCGCCACTCGCCAGTGACCTTTCGCCAAGAGGCAATCATGCCCCACCGCCCCACTCCACGCCGATCCTTCCCGATCAGCCTTAACGCACTGCAACTGACCGGCAGCATCGCCCTCGGCATATGGTTGGGATTCATTGCCATTGTGCTGACCTGCTGGCTCGCTTCGCGCCTGCTTTTCAGCGAACAATTGGCACCTGTGGCGGCAGCTGTGGAACAACTGGCCAAACCACCGGTGGTGACTCAACCAGTGCCGGACATCGCGCCACAGAGCCCGCTGTTCGAGCAATATGAAGAAAACCTGCGCAAGAACGAGCAGCAGCAACGGCTCGATCAGGCGCGCAGCAGCAGTCGTAACCTGTCCAACCCAAGCTGTCAGTTCTGGCTGCAACAGGACCGGACTGCACCCAGCGAAAAAAGTCGCGCCAACGTCCTGCAATTCTGCGATTGATCATGAATAAGCATACCGTCCACCAACTGATTCTCGACAAACTGCGGATCGATCTCGACATCGCCGAACGGGCCGCGCAAACCGCCTACGAAACGGCGACCCACGAAGAAAACATCGCCGAGAACAAGTACGACACCCTGGGGCTGGAAGCGTCCTATCTCGCGGCCGGGCAAGCCAGGCGGGTCGAAGAAATTCGCCAGTCACTGAGCCTCTGCCAGAACCTGGCCCTGCGTCCGTATGACGATCAGCGGGGCATCGAAGTAGGCGCGCTGCTCGGGCTCGAGGACGAAAAGGGGCGCGAACAATGGCTGTTTCTCGCCCCCGATGCAGCCGGATTGAAGGTCGATCTGGTGGGGCAACTGATAACCGTCATCACCCCGCGCTCACCGCTGGGCAAAAGCCTGCTGGGCAAGTTCGAGGGCGATGAGGTGGAGATTATGGTGGCGGGCGCTCGGCAACAGTTCGCTGTCACCGAGGTGGTTTGACCGGCAGGAAACGCTATCAGTGAACGGGCAGTTCGACGCCGTCGAACAGTTCTTCCAGTTCCTGCTTGTTGTGGCATTGAATGGCCTTGGCCATGACTTCGCGGGTCAGGTGCGGCGCGAACTTCTCGATGAAGTCGCACATGAAACCCCGCAGGAAGGTGCCGCGGCGGAAGCCGATCTTGGTCACGCTGGACTCGAACAACTCACTGGCATCAAGCACCACCAGGTCGCTGTCGAGTTTGCTGTCGACGGCCATTTTCGCCACGATGCCCACGCCCAGACCCAGGCGGACATAGGTCTTGATCACGTCAGCGTCGGCAGCGGTGAACACCACTTTCGGCGTCAGGCCGCGATGGCTGAATGCTTCGTCCAGTTTCGAACGGCCGGTAAAACCGAACACGTACGTCACGATCGGGTACTCGGCCAGCGCTTCGAGGGTCAGTTTCGACAGCTTGGTCAGCGGGTGGCCCTGAGGCACGACTACGCAACGGTTCCAGCGGTAGCATGGCATCATCACCAGATCACCGAACAGCTCGAGCGCTTCGGTGGCAATGGCGAAATCCACGGTGCCGTCAGCGGCCATTTCGGCGATTTGCATCGGCGATCCCTGGTGCATGTGCAGGGCCACGTCCGGGTATTGCTTGATGAAATTGCTGATCACCGGCGGCAACGCATAACGCGCCTGGGTGTGAGTGGTGGCAATCGACAGGGTGCCCTTCTTCTCGTTGGAGAACTCCTGGGCGATCTGCTTGATGCTTTCAACCTTGCGCAGAATCTCGCCAGCGGTGGTAATGATGCGCTCGCCGGCCGGGGTAACGCGGGTCAGGTGCTTGCCGCTGCGGGCAAAAACCTCGACGCCCAGTTCATCTTCCAGCAGACGGATCTGTTTACTGATGCCCGGTTGAGAGGTGTAAAGGCTTTGGGCTGTAGCGGAAACGTTGAGGTCGTGGTGCGCCACTTCCCAGATGTAGCGCAATTGTTGAAGCTTCATATGAATCCCTCAAAGCAGGTAGACGCCACGGGCATCAGCGACGGTATATAACTATATTAATGGCACGAAGAATAAATCTAGAACTTTTTTATCAAGTTGCCACTATTTGTGCTCTAGCGATCCCCTTGGCGACGACGTTGCACCAGCGGCACCAGATAGACCGGCACCTTGGACAGTTGCAACACACGGGCGGCGGTTCGGCCCAAAGGCGTTTCCGCACCGGCACCGTGGCTGTGACTACCTACGATCAACAAATCCACGGAGAGTTTCTGCGCCTGGTCCAGAATCACCTGCGATGGGTCGCCTTGCAGCACCCGCACCGCCTGAATCCGCTCCAGGTCATGCTCCCCCTCATCCCCCAGCTCTTCACGAAAACTGTCGAGCACCCGCTGCTCGATACTGGCAATCACCGTATTCAGGCCCTGGCTGTGAAACTCGTTCAGCGCCTGTTCATCGAGGTAACTTTGCAGCACCGATTCGGCAAACAACCCCATGGGTTCAACCGCATGCACGACATACAAACTGGCATTGAAGGTCCGGGCCAGCTCCAGGGCATGCTGCATCACCACGGGCGCGTACAGGCCGAGATCAGTGGCATACAGCATCGAACGAATCATATGACCTCCTCGACTGCCAACATGGCGGAGATTTGATTCAGCTTAGCAGTGCCTTGGCGACTACGACGTCCGGCGCAACGCATTGAACGGCGGGCTTAAACCTTTTGCTCGTTGCTTATGCCATGGGGCACATGACCGGTGGCGACGACTTCACGGGCCAACTCACAGTGGCCGGCCTGATCGTCGAAAAACACGTCGGCCGCGAAGGCTTCAAGAAAGGCCGACTTGGTCAGGCCGCCGAGGAACAGCGACTCGTCGAGACGGATGTCCCATTCGCGCAACGTGCGAATGACCCGCTCATGGGCCGGTGCCGATCGTGCCGTGACCAGCGCGGTACGGATCGGACAGGTGTCCTCCGGGAACTCACGTTGCAACAGGTTGAGGGCCGCGAGAAAGCCCTTGAACGGCCCACCGCGCAACGGCTCGCGGGCGGCCTCACGCTCGCTGGCCTGGAACGCCTCCAGACCACCGGCCTGATAAATGCGCTCCGACTCATCGGAAAACAGCACCGCGTCTCCGTCGAAGGCAATGCGTAACTCATCGCTGGCCGCACGGCTGGCACCGCCCGACAGAATGGTCGCTGCAGCGAACCCGGCGTCCAGTGCATTGCGTACGTCTTCGGCGTGGGTCGAGAGAAACAGGTCGCAGCCAAAGGCCTTGAGGTAGGGATACGGACTGCGCCCGCCGACAAAGGCCGCCCGGGAAATCGCCAGTCCGTAGTGGTCAATCGAGTTGAACACCCGCAGCCCGGTGTCGGCGCTGTTGCGCGACACCAGAATCACCTCGACCCGGGCGCGGCCGAGGCTGTTATTGAGGTTCAGGAGTTTCTGCACCAACGGGAAGGCATCGCCGGGCTGGAGGATTTCGTCTTCGTGTTCGATCTGATACTGCCGGTAGGCTTCGACGCCACTCGACAGGTAGACCTTGTGGCTTTCGCTCAGGTCGAACAGCGCCCGCGAAGAAATCGCCAGCACCAGCTTGTCGTCAATTGCCTTTGGCATGCCCTTCCCCCTCAGGTCGGTCGACTCAGGTGTTGCGTCGATCAATGAAACTCAAACTGCGATACAAGGCTTCGATGCGTGGCATCTCACACCCGGATGCCTTCGCCGCCGCCAAAGGCCGGGCGTAGATCGCGGCCAGTTCCAGCGGTCGCTTGTGCAAGTAATCGTGGTACATGCTCGGCCAGTAGTCGGGCATCTTTTCGGTCACCATGAACAAATGCTCGGCATACCCTGCCGGTACGTCGTGCCCGCAGGCAACAGCGCCTTGCACCACTTCAGCCATCAGCGCCTTGATCAGCACGCGACTGTCAGCATCGGCCATCAACGGTGTGGTGCTCGCTCCCAGCAAAACCGAGAGACCGTTGTAAGGGATATTCCAGACCAGTTTTTGCCAACGTGCCTGATGTAAATTCGCCATGGCCTGGGAATCGAGGCCGGCGCTGCGAAACAGCCCGACGCCCTCCTCGACAATTGCGCTGCGTGCCGGCCCATCGGCGGGACCGCTGTGATAACCCACATGCACAGCACCCAGCGCCTGATGGGTAATGACACCCGGCGCCTCGCGATGGACGCAGATGTAGCACAGCCCTCCAAGCACATGCAGCGAATCGGGGAGCAACGCGCGCAGGCTGTCTTCGACGTCCAGGCCATTTTGCAGCAGCAGTACCTTGGCATTCGGTGCCGCCGCCTGCAGGATGGCAGGTGCCAGGTCGGCATTGCTGGTGGTTTTCGCGCCCACCAGCAGCCAGTCGCAGGGCGGCATGTCTTCAGCGTTCGAATACGCCTGTACCGGGTTCAATGTCAGTGCCCCGTGGGGCGCGCTATCGACCCGCAGCCCATGCTCAGCCACCGCGGAAAACTCGCTGCGCAGCAGAAAATGCACATCAAAACCGGCACGCTCCAGCATCACTCCGTAGAAACCGCCGATTGCGCCGGTCCCGATAATGCCGATCGTCGGCCTGGCAACTGTTCCCATCATGGCAACTCCTCTGCTGTTCGACTCAGCGCCTGGCGCACGGCCCGATTGAGCTCGGTGTCGGTCAGGCGCGATTTCAGTGCTCCAAAGAATTCGCCGTCGCGAACGACAAACAGCGCCGGCAAGTGAAAGACCTGATAACGCTCGACCACCCCGCCGTTGTTGCCAGCATCGATCCAGCACAGTCGATCGACTGCCAGGTCGAGTGTCGGCAATTGCTCGCGGGCAAAACGGCAACTGGCGCAGCCGACACTGGTGAAAATGACCAGCGATACACCGCTCATCGCCAGCAGTCGTTGGTCGACGTCAAAATCGGTCAGTTCCAATTCGACCACTATACTGGAGGGAACAATGTCAGATGGCCGACACATGGAGTCTGTGTTCATGGGACGATTCATTCCTCACCCTGACGATGTGCCCGTCGAGTTAACGTTGCTGAAACCTGAGTGTCTTTCGCGACGACAGCTGCACACTATCAGTCTCGGGGGCATGGCTTGCAATTATCACCGCGCGTGGCGCCACGGCACGGCGCTGGAGGTACGCATGCCGACCGTGAACCCGGACATGCGCTACCTGGGCTATGTCGCCTGGTGCCTGCGGCGCAAGCGCGGTTACCTGGTGGGCATCGCCTTCGTCGATGAACAAACGCTGTTCAGCGCTCGAATGGGCGAGCAGGTGTGCCAGATCGAACGCTACTGCCGCCTGCATGACGCCCACGAAGACTTGCAGGATATCCAGGCCCTGGCCCTCGAATGGGTCCAGGAGCATGCCGACGAGTTCTCTCACGATTCGGTGCGCAAGGCTTTTGCGCAGCCGGTGCTGGAATAGGGGTGTTCTTGATCGGTTTGCCCCTCACGGCAGGGAAACTGACTGCGAAAGCCCACCAAACCGGCGTCTGCCCATTGTCGAGCCACGGTGTAACGCGCTAAGGTTCGGCTCCCCGACGCGCTTAATTTGCTGTGCTCCGCCGCGCGGGTTCGCTGGCGGCCGGCACCCGTGACCTGACGAGTAAACGATGGCTGATTTACCGATCAACGACCTAAACGTCGCCTCCAACGAGACTCTGATCACTCCCGATCAGCTCAAGCGCGATATTCCCCTGAGCGACGCCGCACTGCGCACCGTCACCAAGGGCCGCGAAGTCATTCGCAACATTCTGGATGGCACCGACCACCGCCTGTTCGTCGTCATCGGGCCTTGCTCGATCCACGACATCAAGGCCGCCCACGAATATGCCGAGCGCCTGAAGGCTCTCGCTGCCGAAGTGTCCGATACCCTGTATCTGGTCATGCGCGTGTATTTCGAGAAGCCACGTACTACCGTGGGCTGGAAAGGCTTGATCAACGACCCGTACCTGGACGACTCGTTCAAGATCCAGGACGGCTTGCACATCGGTCGCCAGTTGCTGCTGGACCTGGCCGAAAAAGGCCTGCCGACCGCCACCGAAGCCCTCGACCCGATCTCCCCGCAGTATTTGCAGGACCTGATCAGCTGGTCGGCCATCGGCGCGCGCACCACCGAATCCCAGACTCACCGTGAAATGGCCTCCGGCCTGTCCTCGGCCGTCGGCTTCAAGAACGGCACCGATGGCGGCCTGACCGTGGCGATCAACGCCCTGCAGTCGGTTTCCAGCCCGCACCGCTTCCTGGGCATCAACCAGGAAGGTGGCGTGTCGATCGTGACCACCAAGGGCAATGCCTACGGTCACGTGGTGCTGCGCGGCGGCAACGGCAAGCCGAACTACGATTCGGTCAGCGTTGCGCTCTGCGAGCAGGCGCTGAACAAGGCGAAGATCAAGCCGAACATCATGGTCGATTGCAGTCACGCCAACTCCAACAAGGATCCGGCCCTGCAACCGCTGGTGATGGAGAACGTCGCCAACCAGATCCTCGAAGGCAACAAATCGATCATCGGCCTGATGGTTGAAAGCCACCTGAACTGGGGCGCCCAGGCGATTCCGAAAGACCTCGCCGACCTGCAGTACGGCGTGTCGATCACCGACGCCTGCATCGACTGGACCGCGACCGAAAACACCTTGCGCAGCATGCATGCCAAGCTCAAGGATGTGTTGCCTAAACGCGATCGCAGCTGATCGTTTTTGCAGCACACAAAAAAACGCCGGGCTGAGCCCGGCGTTTTTTTATGCGTTCGTTTTGTTGAAGGTCACTGACTCAGCTTGGCCGCATGCCGCTGGTGACGCTCCATGTAGCGCTCGACGTAGGAGCACGATGGAATAACCGTGTAGCCCATTTCGTCAGCGTACTCCAGCGCCTTCTCGGTCAAGGCTGCCGCAATACCGCGACCACGCAATGCGTTGGGCACGAAGGTGCGATAGATATCCAGGGTCTGTTTCCCCAGATCCATATAGGTCAGATAGGCACGATGACCGTCCACATTGGTCTCGAACTGATGACCAGCCTGGTCATGGTGGATGGACAACGCCTCGCTCATCACTACTCCTCGCGGGTCTGGAATTTTGACCCCTACCTTACCGATGTTTTTCCGGCGAAGGAACATCTACGCCACCCCGTGCCTGAATGGACACCGAGAAGAGCTGCACCGATCTCGCGCTACCGAGCACGTACAAATAGTAGGCACCATTGGCAGAAATGCTCAAGGTGCGCTCGTCATCGTGCGGGTTGGCGGGTGCTGCTCCGGATCACGCAGGATTGGCTCGACCGAAGATCACTCCAGGTCGATAGCCTGTACATTGCCGGATGTTGAGACTTAAGACGAGCGCCCGTTGTTAAAGTCACCTGAACATCGAGAAAGATATTGAGAGGCGCCACACACAAACCGAACAAAAGTGTAGACGAATCCATGTAGGGGACTTTAGCCGGACCAGGAAAAAGAGCACCATGCCACAGGAACTTTTTCTCGCCTGCTCGCTCAGCCACGGGCCTTGCAGCTGGATACTTTTTAAACAATTCAGTTAAAAGTTGCTCGAAAAAGAATCAACGCCTACAATTTTTTTTGCTTCTTGCGTCACGTCAGTTTTACTTACTACAAGTAATGGGTAGTATGTACGCCGGCTATTTCCTCAATCGGAGGAGATAGCTACTTAATAGAAAGTCCTTGAAGGGGAACACGATGAACAACGTTCTGAAATTCTCTGCTCTGGCTCTGGCCGCAGTTCTGGCTACCGGTTGCAGCAGCGCATCGAAAGAAACCGAAGCACGTCTGACCGCTACTGAAGACGCAGCTGCTCGCTCCCAGGCTCGTGCAGACGAAGCTTACCGTAAAGCTGATGAAGCTCTGGCTGCTGCTCAAAAAGCACAACAGACTGCTGACGAAGCTAACGAGCGTGCTCTGCGCATGCTGGACAAAGCTAGCCGCAAGTAATAATCCTTCGGGATTGTTATCAAGCCGACCCATTTTTTGGGTCGGCTTTTTTATTGCCCGGCGTTTCTCCAGGCAATAAAAAACCCGTCGACGCGGTCCGCGCCGACGGGCTCTTTGCCAGCGTTACTGCAGCGGGTCGACCGGAGTGCTCGACACCATCGGTACGACGCCGTTGCCCGGCACAGCGATCTCTACCGGCAGGCCGTCTTCAGCGGCGACCACATCACGCACCACATCCCAGTTCATGCGCAGGTTGTTGGTGATGTCTTCACGCTTGAGCATCGCATTGATGACTGCAGTGTGCTTGTCGACCACCGACGGGTTGCCCTTGTCGTCCAGCGGCGTATGCGCCTCCAGATAGACCTTGCCGCCACTCAGGCCAAACTTGTACGGGTCGTTGATGATCCGCACCGACGTACCGACCGGCACCATGCCCGCCATTTCCAGCACGTTGTTGTTGAACATGCGGAAGCAACCGTGGCTAGTGCGCATGCCGATACCGAACTTCTTGTTCGAACCGTGGATCAGGTAGCCCGGTGTGCCCAGGGTGAACTTGAACGGCCCCAGCGGGTTGTCAGGGCCGGCCGGCACGACGTTGGGCAGCGGATCACCGTCTGCTGCGTGCTCGGCCTTGATCGAAGCCGGAGGCGTCCAGGTCGGATTAGGTGTCTTGGCGGTGATGCTGGTGTGGGCAATCGGCGAGCCCCAGCCTTCACGACCGATACCCAGCGGGAACGTGTACACCACGTTCTTGCCTTTCGGGTAGTAGTAGAGGCGGTACTCGGCCAGGTTGATCACGATGCCTTCACGCGGGCCTGGTGGCAGGATGAAGCGGGTCGGCAGGATGATTTCCGTGCCGACGCCTGGCAACCAAGCATCGACACCCGGGTTGGCCGCGACCATTTCCGTGTAGCCCAGATCGTAGGCGGTACCAAGGTCGGCGAAGGTATCTTCGTACTTGGCCTTGATCACCTGCACCTGGCCGATGATGTCCTCACCTGGCGGTGGCAGGGGAAACTCCAATGCTGCGACTGGACCGGCCACAAAGAGGGCGGCAAGAGTCAGGCAGCGGGTGACGGCAGGAAAGCGCGACAACATCCGGAAAATCCTTCGCATGATCAACAGAGATATAAGAGCGCGATTGTACACCGCTGTCCGTTATTTCGGGGAGATGGCCCGATTGCAGGCAGTGCAAGGCGATTTTTCGATTTTCCTCGATCCTGTGTGGGGGCGAGCCTGCTTGCGATGGCTGTGTGTTCGGTGACGTGTTTTTTACGGGTGTACATATCCGTTTCTGCGGTAACGGCCACTTAGGGTTCCGCCCTTACGGCGGGTTACTTGGATAAGCCCCAAGTAACCAAGGGCTCTTGCCCCTGACGTTCGGTGCCTCGCCAAGGCTCGGCATGCCCTCGCTCCGGTCCTGCTCCGTGGGCCCGCCGCCATCGGCCATCCATGGCCCAGAGTGTGTAAAAACCAGTTCAAACATCGTCGGCGCGTAGCGCCGACGATGTTTGGCTGGCTAATTACACCTAAAGCGTTCTTCGTAGCTCCAGCCCGCTTTTAATGCCGCTAGTAACGCTTCTCAGCTCGTCCATCGGGCAAAAAAGGAGGCTTTTCAGGCCGCCAGCGCTTTCATCAGATTCTGCGCACCGAGGATTTTCATCACTCGCTTCAAGTTGTAAGCGAGCACATTCAAGCTCATTTCGGTGCTCACCCCGGCAAGCCGTCGGGTCAAAAAATGTGTCGCACCCATCCATTGTTTGAGCGTCCCGAAGGGATGTTCGACGGTCCGCTTGCGGATGCTCATCATCTGCGGCGCATTGTCTAAGCGGACCTGCATTTCCTCCAGCACCGCCTCATGTGCCCAGCGACGAACCTTTCGCTCTCTGGCCGGTGTGCATTGTGCTTTTATCGAGCAGGCCCGGCAGTTGGAGCTCCAGTAACTGTTCAGCGTCTTGCCATTGTCGACGTAAGAGTTGCGCCAGATCAGCACTTCCTTGGCGGGGCAGACGTACACATCTTTGTCCGCGTCGTAAACAAACTCGTCATTGTTGAAGCGGCCATCGAATTTGGCGCGCGAGCTCAGCGTCTTCGGCACATAAGCGCTAATTCCGGCCTCGTAACAGGCAAGGATTTCCCCGCTTTTGAAGTACCCTCGGTCAGCCACCACCGACAAAGATTCGAGTTTCATCGCCTCACGGGCCTGCAGCGCCATCGATCTGAGCTGATCACGGTCGTGACCCACATTGGTCACTTCGTGCGCGACAATCAGATGGTGCTTGGTATCGACCGCGGTCTGTACGTTGTAACCCACGATTCCTTTGCCGCTCGTCATCATCGAGCGGGCGTCCGGGTCGGTCAGTGAAACCTGCTTGTCAGGCGATTCCTCAAGCTGAATTTCAATCGCCTGAAGCGCTTTCATTTGCTCCTTTAGTTTGGCGATTTTCTCTTCAAGGCCGCCGCTTTTGGGACCCGAGGGCATGGGCTCTTCCCGATCAGCCGCATCCAGCGCCTTTAGATAACGGCCAATGCTCGATTCGATTTCTTCCATCCGCCGCTTCAGCTTGGCGCTGGTGAAATTGCGGTCGCGGTGGTTCACCGCCTTGAATTTGCTGCCGTCGATAGCAACCAGGTTTTCCGCGAAAAGTCCCAACTGCTGGCACAGCACAACAAACTGGCGGCAGACGCCTCGAATGGCTTTGCTGTTGTCTTTGCGGAAGTTGGCGATGGTCTTGAAGTCCGGCATCAAGCGACCGGTCAGCCACATCAGTTCGACGTTGCGCTGCGCCTCGCGTTCAAGGCGTCGGCTCGACTGGATGCGGTTTAGATAGCCGTAGATGTAGATCTTCAGCAGGACTGCCGGGTGGTAAGCCGGTCGGCCGGTTTCAGCGGGGACAGCGCTTTCAAAACCCAAGGTGATCAGGTCGAGTTCATCAACGAAGACATCCACAACGCGCACCGGATTGGTGTCGCTGACGTAATCGTCCAGGCTCTCGGGGAGCAAGTTACTTTGACCTCGGTGTTCACCTTGAATAAAGCGTTTCATGGGCAACCCTTGCGATGAAATCCTGGGGAATCATAGCAAGGGTTAGCTTGGATGTTTTTACACACTCTGGGCCGGSGGCGGCTAACCCGGCATCCATGCCGGGTTGCCCACTGCGCAGAACCTCCACTCGGCCTCTCGATGGGGCAAGAAGATCAAAAGCCAAAGCCAAAGCAAAAGCAAAAGCAAAAGCAAAAGCAAAAGCAAAAGCGAGGCGACCTACCGGTCGGCCTGTTTGCGGGCTTCGTTCGCCCGTAATCGGCTGGTATGCCGCCATCGCAAGCTCGTACCCACAGGGATCCAGGTTGTTCACAGCATTTGTGAATGACACAGATCCAGTGTGGGAGCGAGCCTGCTCGCGAAGAGCAACATCATCGTGCCTGACACACCGCTTTCGCGAGCAAGCCCGCTCCCGCAGCGATCTGTTTTGAAAGGACAAAAAGGGTTACTTCTTCAAAAGCGCCGAACACGCCGCCTTGTACGCCTCATGCTGATACTTGTTCAGCGTCTGCGGCAGCTCGACATTGAATTTCTTGCACTGGGCGGTAATGGTCTGCGGCGACATCAACGTCACCTCGCAATTCTCCAGCAACTGGAAAACCCCTTCGATCTTGAACGTGGTCGGCCCGCCCGCGAACTCACCCTTCTTGCTGCGTTTCTTGATCACGATGCGGTCGATGGAATTCTCACGGACAAACGAAGCGACCTGAGCGCCAAACACTTTAACGTTGGCGGCTTCGTCGTCATCGTCCAGGGCGATTTTCTTGGTGGCGAGCGTGAGATGGCTCAGCGCCTGACCGTCCAGCGTGGCCACGGCGATGATTGCTTCGCTGCCTTTGATTTCGATGCCGCAGACTTTCATTTCGATCCCTTTCACAGCCTAAAGCTCAAGTTGATTAGCGGTAATACCAAATCCCGCTGCTATTTTTTCGCGAGTGGCCTTCCGAGGCTTTGAGAGGGGCTCTTGCTGGGCAAATGCCGGCGGAGAGACACCCATCCGATTGGCCACTTCATCCCGTGTAAGGTTCAAGTGCTTGCGCCATGGAGCGCTGTCCGAGGGAAGATCAACGGACTGTGAAAGCTTGATTGAAATTGTCTTGCACCTTGTCGAGCAGAAATTTCTGTAGGATTTTTAGTATCCATTATTGCGAAGTTTCTTTTTCCTTCCTGTGACTGTGAGTTCGGCGGTACGAATTATTTAGTTTGTGCCGCATCATTCATGGACACCCATCACAGATAAGGATTTTGGAAATGAATGCTCCCCTCTCATCTGTGTACACCAATGAAGCCTCCCCAGATTTTCTTCGCAGCCAAAAAAATTACCTTTTCTCGCAGCAACTTGAAGGGGCGAACAAAGACGTCTTGAGGATTATTGAGCAACAACGGGCTTACGCCTATGCTCATCCGCCCACAGCCAACCAATGCTCGCTATCTCGTTTTACAACAACGAATATGATCATGGGCCTATATATATGAAGCCAGAAATATTAATTTTCATAGATAACGACTATTTATCAACCTCACTATATTTGTATAGAAGATTGCACTTTCAAGCCGCAGCAAAAGAAGGTATCAGGTGCATAACAATAATCGCAAAAGATAGCAAAAATATTAGGGAAGCCAACGACGAAAGTGATGAAGTTGTCTTGGTGGATAGTATTGAAACTAGCGAAGTACTCTGCGCAGTAGAACGTTTAAGCCGGACATGCAGTGTGATAGGACTGTTTTGCTATCCAGCGCATGTCACGCCGCGTGGGGACGCTAACCATGTAGTTGAATATATCGCTAGGCAGTGCGGGCTTAAATATTACAGCGCCGAGCCGCTAGAGAACTGTAACAATAAATATTTAATGCGTTCGCAACTTAGCAATATAAAAGGTGTTAGGTCGGTAAATTTCAGGCTCTTCAACGGAAATTTCGAAACTATGAATGATCTTATATTTCCCGTAGTGATGAAGCCGGTATACGGGGGTGGCTCGGCGTTTGTCTCGATATGTGATGACCGAAAGAGTCTTGAGAAAGCATATAATCACTTCATACAAAGATTTCCTGACGTGCCTGGAGCCTATTCTTTCTCGGGAGCTGTAAAATGGCTTAGTTCCCCAGAAGAAGGTCCTGTGCTATATACGCCGGGCGTTTCTGTGTTAATTGAAGAATTCATTGAGGGGCCTGAAGGTTCTTTAGAGTGCTTGGTTATCGACGGCAACATTCACCCGATGTTGATATTTGAAAAGATGATAACAAGCAACACCTCCAATACGGTTTTAGAAAAGGTCATAGTTACACCACCGCAAAGCTTTTCTAACGACCAGATATCGTTGATCGTATCAACTATTAGCAGCTCTATAAAAGCACTGAAGGTAAAGAACGGATTTTTACACGTTGAGTTCAAATTATCCAAAAACGGCCCCCAAGTGATTGAGGTGAACCCGAGGCTAGGCGGGTTCTTCGTGGACGAAGCACTTAAGGATCTGTGCTCATGTGATGCGTATGCCTTAAACGTCAATTACATAACAAGTAAGCCAGTAACCATAGGGCACCATTTGGCGGATGACCTTCCGATCTTGCCGGAGGACGCCGTCTACGCGATGCTTCTATTCTATCCAACTCGCTCAGGCTACATCAAAGCTATAAAGCTTCCAGAAATTGATTCTGCGTGTGAGATTTTATCGCAGGTATTGCCTACTACTAACGGCCACAAAGATGGTTTCTTCGATGTAGAGAACGAAGAGGCTTATATCGCAAAAATGTGGGTGAGGGCAACGTCTATAGACGAGATACTTCATGTCCATAAAGAGTATGAGAGAAACATTAAAGTCGAAACATCTGAATATCGTGAAGACAAATTACTGGAGCAGCGCTAAATGTGCGGAATAGCTGCAATTTTTGAGACTTCTACCCGCTCTGATGAAAAGCGCGACTTTGAGGCTACTTTATTAAAAATGTTGGGGAGGATCTCCCATAGAGGCGCTGCTGAAAGCTTTGGAGAGCGCTTTATATTTTCTCATGCTGCTATTGGTACCAATCGCTTGCCTATCGTAGAGAGAGAAGACAACAATCAGCCGTTCATAGATAATATTTCTGGTCACGCAATTGTATTTAATGGTGAAATTTACAACTTGAATGAGTTGCGATTAATTTTATTATCACGTGGAGTTAAGTTTTTAGGCTGTTCAGATACCGAGCTAGTTCTTAGAGCCTATACTCACTGGGGGAAATCTTGTCTGACCCGACTCAATGGTATATTCGCGTTTATTATCTACTCACCGGGAGACAACACCATTTTCGCTGCGAGGGATCGGCTGGGCGTAAAGCCTCTATACTTGACTAAAGATGGAACTGTCCTCTATTTCGCATCGGAACTGAAAGCACTAATTGGGTTGACCAACAAGACACAAGAAATCCTCCCTGGACATTATTGGGTGGACGGTCGACAGAACGCATATTATTTAATTAGCGAAACCATAGGGCCGCGACGAGATTACAAGTCTACGGTAAATAAATGCAATGAGCTACTGCACCTCTCGGTAAAACGTCAAGTCAATACGGATCTTCCGGTAGGCGTAGTTTTCTCTGGCGGGCTAGATAGCGCGATAATTCTTTATCTTGCTAACCTATACCATAAGAACGTCACCGCCTACACGGTCGGAGTGGCTGGCTCAGCTGACGTAGTATTCGCGCAGAGATTATGCAAAGAACTTGGCATTAAAATAGTTATTTCTGATGTTGATCGTGTAGATCTGATGCAGTCTATTAGAACCAGTATATATGTATCTGAACAATTTGAACCCGTAGATATAACTGATGCGTTAACTATACATTCTGCTTTCTCCCGGATGAAAGAAGACGGGATACGTATAGCTCTATCTGGAGATGGAAGTGATGAGTTGTTCGCTGGTTATGACTTCTTTCAAGGGGGCAGTGACCGTCGTGCGCTTCAGTTACATAAAGTTAAGAACCTGTATCGAACTGATCTACAGCGTGTGGATAGAATGAGCATGTTCAATACAGTGGAATGCCGTGTACCGTTTCTCGACAAAGATCTTTTCGATTTTATAATATCGGCTCCGATGGAGTTCCATGTAAGAGATGATTTTACAAAAGTTTTACTGAGGGACGCTTTTTCCCTCGAATTACCAGATTATATCACTCGGCGACCAAAAATGAGGATGTCTGAAGGGTCAGGTATAGGTGGACTCATTTTTGACGTACTTCAATCAATGAGTGAGAGCCTGGATAGCAAGCCTTTTCCATTGGAAGATAATGCAATTAATAATGCTGCTTTGATATTCCAAGAGTTCGGCTTTGAACTTCCAGGCAGTCGATATAAGGTGCAAGGTCTCGATTATCATAGCGGCGGATGGACGACCTCGACAACTAAAGATTTTGATAAAACCTCGTCAGTTCCCCTGCCAGCGAAGGATAATAAAAATGATTATTGCAAAGGACACTTTGAGTAAACAGGATTTACTGTCTTCCGACCAATGGGGCGACCACAAATTTCAAATGAAGAATGCAATTCGCACCAAGGCTCAGCTGGAAGCCTGGGTAACTCTCAGTGATACAGAATTGAAGGGCATTGAGCAAACAGAGAGCCAGTATAAGTGGATGATTACTCCATATTATGCATCACTGATGGACGAGACCAATGAGAATTGTCCGATTCGGCTGCAAAGCATACCCCACCCAAAAGAAGTTGATGAGAGTAATCAGCAGGAGGATGTAGACCCGGTGGGTGATATGATTTATATGAAAACCAGACGCGTCGTACATAAGTATCCAAACCGAGTCATATTCCTAGTGTCGGATACTTGCCCAGTTTATTGCAGACACTGCACTAGAAAGTTTCACACAACTGATAAGTCAGGCAGTTATTACAATAAAGAGCTTCCCGCTTCATATGATCAAGACATAGAGTACATCGCAAACAACAAAAACATCAGCGACGTATTACTTACCGGAGGCGACCCGCTAATTCTTTCCGATAAGCTTTTGCATGGCATTATATCTAGGCTCAATGCAATCCCCCACGTAGATTTTGTACGCATTGGCTCACGGTACCCGGTTTTTCTTCCGCAGCGGATAACAGATGATTTTTGTAAGATGTTGTCCGAATTCAAATCGATCTGGTTTAGCACCCATTTCAATCATCCCGTGGAAGTGACTCCTGAGGCCTTAAGCGCGGTAGATAAACTTCTTTCCCACGGTATACCAGTGCAAAACCAGACAGTGCTGTTGCGTGGTGTGAACGACGACGTCGAAACACTTAGAACGTTGAACCGGATGCTGGTGAAAGGCAGGGTAAGGCCTTATTACCTATACCACGCGGACAATGTTCAAGGCGTGTCGCACTTTAGGACGTCGATAGAAAAGGGCCTTGAAATTATGGAGCAGCTGCACGGTTATGAAACTGGTTTCAGCGTCCCACAGTATGTTTACACCACTAAGCTTGGGAAGATTCCTTTGAATAACCAGTACTTCTATAAACTAGGTTCTAAGAATTTTGTGCTTGGCTATGATCATAAAACGCTTGAAATTCCTTGAGGTCAACTGACTCGCGAGTGGGTCGCTACCTGGTGGCTTTGAAACTAACTAATTTACCATTTCTTTGGTACTGATATGATATTTACTAAATTAGACTACTCAATGTTAAGCCCAGAATCTATTGTCGCTCAATTTGAAGAAGACTTTAGTTTTTCATCTGACATCACAATATTAGACCTTCCTAAAGCCAATCAACAGCGACCGACGCCGAAACATTGGAGAGACGACTGCCATTCAAACTACGATGATTTATTTCTTCAGCTTTCAAGGCATGTTGGTGATGTCTTCGGTTATAGCGACCTGCAGAACGGTAAGCTTGTTCAAGAAATATTCCCAATCTTCAAAGATAGAAATAAGCAGTTGGGAAGTGGTTCTGTGCATTTAGAACTGCATACTGAAGACCCCGCTTTACCTTATAGGGCAGATGTACTTGGTTTTTTATGTGTAAGAAACGACGATAAAGTCCAAAACTTGCTGTCTTGCCCAGATTTTTCAGCTGTTGATGCAACACTCAAGCACAGGTTAACTGAGACCCGTTATACCATTCTTTCCGACCGACCCTCTACGATCGAATATAAGCCAACAGCTCTAGAGACGGCGGTACTGCAAGAATCACCTACCGAGGGCTACAGCTTCATTTATGATCCTGTCTACGTTGACTACAGCAAAATGTCTCAGTGCGAAGAACTAGATTTTAAGGATTTTATCAAGCTGGTTGAGTCAGCAACCTTTGACTTATCAATGAACGAAGCACAGGTTTTGTTTATCAACAACTACAAGTGCGCTCATGGCAGGCCACAATTTACGCCAAAGTATGATGGAACGGATCGATGGCTGAAAAGAGTACAGATTTCCAAGGATGTGTCTAAGCACCTAGGCCAGGAGTACAGTCTTGATATCATCACTGATATATAACCGTGCCGCGAGGCTTTCCCGTAGATATACATCCGAGATGCGCGAGAGTTCCCGGCTCTCGCTAGCCTTTGTATCTGGCAATATCGCGCATGTGATTATTGCAACTACGGACGTAATAATGGCTGGATGGATTAGTACCGAGGCGTTAGCTGCGTCGACTTTGGCACAGGGCCTCTACTATCTTCTGTTTTTATTATTTTCCGGGCTACTCATCTCTACCATCCCGTTTATTACTGATGCATTAGGATCTAAGGCAAAAGAAGAACAATATGCATCTGTATCGACCAGCTGCATTCAGCTCATAGTAGCTGCGTTTTTAATATGCTTAGCAATGCTCTATTTTACGAAAGAAATATTAGTTTTTTTTGGCCAGGATCCGCTTTTGTCTCTCGAAGCTCAGAATTACATGAATAGCCTGATGTGGAGCATCGGCCCAGCGATTTTATTTGTACACCTCAGAAATGTGTTATCAATAATAGGATCAGCGCGATATACAGTAATCGCAATTATTATAGCAGCGATCTTTAACTTCGTTGCTAACCTGATTCTAATATTTGGTTTTTTTTGGATACCCCCCTTGGGTTTGTTCGGCGCAGGTATCGCCACGACGCTAACAAACATTTTGCTTTGTATATTGCTGGTCATATTGGGCCTAATGAATCCGCAGTTCAGGGAGCGGCAGCACTGTATAAAATTGACAGTAGTGAGAGGGTGGTTGATGCTGCCTATTTTAAGAAACGGTATTCCGGTCTCTTTAACGCAGGCAAATGACACGTTATTTTTCTTCATCCTCACAATCATAGTGGGTAAGTTTGGAGTCGTTGCGTTGGCTGCTCATGGTATCGCAATGCAAGTTCTTCAAGTCGTATTTACAATACCTAATGGCATTTCTCAAGCTTCTACTACGAGAATAAGTCTCTGCTCTCCTTTGGGTGTGTATTCGCGGCGGACGAGTGACGCCGGATGGAGTGCTTTATGGCTCGGCTGGATAGTACTCACTGTAATGTCTTCTATCCTGATTATTTTTTCCCATGATATTGTTCAGCTATTTGTTGCTCGCGGTGAAGGTGGAGATGACGAGCTCATCAAGCTTTCTAGCCTTTTTGTCTGCATATTAGGAATCTTCCATTTCTTTGATGGAAGTCAAATGGTACTGCTCGGTATATTTAGGGGCTTGAAACAGACCGTCTTTCCGATGTTGCTTTCGATTATTTGTTTTTGGCTAGTGGGGCTACCGCTCGCTCTCGTCTTGGCATTTTATACTGACCTAGGAGCAGCGGGTGTATGGTGTGGCGTAGGGCTTGGACTTATAGCTCTGTTCTCTCTACTTCTATTTAGATGGATCCGATACAAGGCTCCGGCGCAGGTTTCGGCATGAGAAATCTATACGGCATTCGAGGTATAAATTACATACTGAAACACAGTATATTCGTAATAGGTTGCTTAGTAATACTATCTATATTGCTTATTCTGGCGGTACCGAAGGGTTTTTTGTTGATATATTCGGTGGCTTACTGCTGCTTGTTATTTTTTCTTCTCTATACTATCAGCGCCTGGCCGATTATTCGCTCCCAATTTGATATGCTCAATATCGTCGTACCTTATTCCACCGTGCGACGTTTTGGTAGCTACACCTGTTGGCTCGTTCCGCTCTCCGTTTTTACGTTGGTGGCGGGACTCTATAACAGAACTGAATTAGTCGGATTTGGACTTTTAGTATCAAGCCAGTTACTACTACTTTGCCTCATAATCTGGTTATATGCGACGATTGTGATTTCCTGCAGTTCTGCTCTAAAGTGGCGGGAGCCTGTGCTCGCATTATGGTACGAGGCATTAGATGACCTTTGCGATATTGATGATAAAACTCGCGAGTGTATCCTCGATCTAATTGAGTCGGAACTTCATGGAAGAGAATTATCACGCTCTAGCCGCCTATCCAGCGGTTTGCTTAAGCCTGTCATGCCTATACCTTATCCTACGAATATAAATATCAACGGATTTAAGTCGTCGTTCGGACCCAGAAAGCCTCTTTGGTCTAAAGACGATTTCAGCTTCCTCTCAGGCATTGATACGCTTCTTGCCGAGATGACGCAGGAACTAATCCAGCTCTATGAAAAACATAAGAACACCCAGGAAAAATATCCCTTTCATGGCGATCCTTTGTGGAAATCAGTTCCACTTTATAAAGGAGGTCAAAAAGTTGCTGTATACGCTGACCTGGTTCCAAATACGATTCGCTTTGTCGAGGATGTTGTGCCAGGCGCTACTATCAGAGAGGTTGTGCTTTCAAGCCTAGAACCGGGCGGTCACATCGAGCCGCATCTGGATTATGTTTATCCTATGCTGACGTTACATCTTCCTATCCTTTGTGCTGACGATGGATTATCTGGGCTGAGAATCGGGGAAGAGATCGTTAGTTGGAGAACGGGTGAAATAGCAGTCATTGACACGACTTTTCAGCATGAGTCTTGGAACCATAGTGAATGTACTCGTGTAAATCTGATGTTTGATTTCTGGCCCGGGGACCTGAGCCCGTCGGCGAAAGCTTTTTTCACTGAAGTCTCCTCGCGGCAGATGCTGCGACACTTAAAATAATTACAGTTGGTGAAAATCATGTCAAACCCGAGCCAGCAGTTATCGAAGGTATTGAGTGAAGGTCCTAAAATACGTGACTTAATTCAGATGCACGACGGTGAGCTAAACCTTGAAGTCCCGCAGGAAGTTTCTCGCGCGACGATTGACGCCTTAATAAGTGGGCACACTGGCTATTGTAATCTTACCGGCCTAGATGTTTTAAAAAACGCGTTGATCGAGAGATGTTTTCAACAACATAGTAAGTTGTTCGCCCCGGCCGAAATTTTAGTTTCTAATGGTTCAAGCCAGGCTTTGTTCATGTTGATGAAATGCATATTATCCAACGCGGATGAAATTCTGATTCCGAATCCATGCTGGCCCGCCTATAGATCTTACATAGAACTTAATGGGGGTATTGCCGTCGATTACGAAATGGGAAATAAGGGTCTCGACATAGTTGAAGTTCGCAAGTTGGTGACTCTCAAAACCAAGGCGTTGATTATTAACTCACCTCACAATCCCACTGGCTTGATTCTCAGTCGACGAGATATTCTAGAATTGGTGGCGTTATCTCAAGAGTTTGGCTTTCTACTCATTTCCGATGAAGCCTACGAAGGCATCATTTTCGGTAGCGATGAATATGTTAGCCCTCTGGATCTTATGGCCGACTCTAGCCTGCTGGTGGTTACACGTACGTTCTCAAAACTGTTCTCTATGTCTGGTTTTAGAATAGGCTATATGTTCGCGGATAGAAAAATCATCGACCGATGCTCTACGCTTCAGGGCGTCATGACGGACAATGCGTGTACATTTGCGCAGTACGGTGCCTTGGCAGCCGTGGCGTTGCCTAAGAGCATTCTTAAAGAACGTGTTGATGAGTTGCAACAACGAGCCTATTACTGCCATAAATTATTAAGCACTACGTTTGACATTGTACGGCCGCAGGGTGGTTTCTTTCTATTGCCTGACATTTCCCGAGTATTGGGTGCTACTTGGAATTCGGATACCCAATTTGTAGACGATCTCCTCAATGTGAAATCCGTTTCGACCACGGCAGGGTCTTCTTACGGTATGAAGGACCATATCCGCATCTCTATTTCTTCCGTTAATGAAGCTGAAATTAAAGAAGCGTGCGGGAGAATTATTGATCTTGTCCACCATCGCTGATTTTCATACAACAGGTGTTACTAGTGTGGAAACCGTTGTCGCTTGGAGGCTCCATGGTTTCATCAGATATTATAGTTGGTCGCGACATTTATTTTAGGTAAAGACAGCTCCATATCTTATAGCCACCTATATTTCCGCCCTAAAATTTTATTGGTCACTAATTATGCATACCATTGAAAATACAGCAGTAAGTGTTGAAAACCTCACAGAAAAATTCCAAGTTGAACGATTCAAGGTTTACACCTTGAATCAAATTGATCATATTCCTCAGCTTGCTAAATTAGACAGCCGGACTGTTTGGGCGATGAAGGTGGTGGCAAGCGTTCTGCCATTTCGAGTCAATGAATATGTTATCAAAGAATTGATCGACTGGAACAATATTCCAAACGACCCTATATACCAGCTTACCTTCCCCCAGAAGGATATGCTGGATAACGAGTCTTTTGATCTAATAGCATCTTTACTTCTAGGGAATTCCGACCGCTCATCCTGTGAGGTTGAGATAAAATCGGTTAGAGCTAGACTTAATCCCCATCCAGCAGGACAACTGGAGCGTAATATTCCTTCACTGTCTGGCGTGACAGTAACGGGTGTCCAGCACAAATATCGTGAGACTGTACTGTTTTTTCCAAGCGCTGGTCAGATTTGCCATAGCTACTGTACTTTTTGTTTCCGTTGGGCCCAATTCACGGGTGACCAATCGCTCAAGATTGCAGCTAAGGAAAACGCCCAGCTATTGGATTACCTTCGGGCCAACCCTAATGTGACTGATGTTTTAATTACTGGCGGAGATCCGCTAGTTATGAAGACAGGCAATCTACGTGCTTACCTAGAACCTCTTTTGACGCCTGAATTCGAGCACATCCACACTATCCGAATTGGTACGAAGGCGCTTTCTTTCTGGCCTCAGCGGTTTGTGACTGACAGCGACGCAGGTGAACTTCTTGATCTATTTAGGAAGATCATCAGCAGCGGTAAACACTTAGCGTTAATGGCTCATTATAATCATTGGGCGGAACTTGAGCCTGCCATTGCTCGAGAGGCTATTCTTCGTGTTCGACAAACGGGCGCTCAAATACGTAGCCAGGGCCCGTTGCTGGCGCATATCAATGACTCTGCTGACGTCTGGGCGCGGCTCTGGCAGACGCAAATTCAACTAGGCATTATTCCTTACTATATGTTTATCGAGCGTGATACCGGGGCCCGCCGGTATTTTGAAGTCCCTCTTGTATGTGCGTGGGAAGTTTACCGGGACGCGGTCAAACAAGTTTCAGGTATTGCCAGGACTGCCAGAGGACCTTCGATGAGCGCAGATCCGGGGAAAGTTGAGGTCTGCGGTGTAGCTGAAATTCGAGGAGAAAAGGTGTTTGTTTTACGTTTTATCCAAGCACGAAACCCGGATTGGGTGCAGAGGCCATTCTTCGCACGATTTGATCCCGATGCTACGTGGTTCGATCAACTAAAACCGGCTTTTGGGGAGACTGCGTTCTTTTTCGAGAGGGAAGTTTCTTAACCCGTTTTTGCCAGCGTTGCCGCTGATGATCAAACTGCCAGGCTGGGACAATGTGCTCCCACCCAATACTCTGCGCGCGGTTTTCATGGATCCGCGTTTCATAACCGCAGGACGCGAGATCAACTGGTCGCGGTAGGAATGGCAGCCACCTGCCACCCCCGCACAGATCCGTACGTGCGGAATTACCGCATACGGCTCCTGCCTTGGGTTTTGAGTAAGTGCTCCACACATCCCACCGACTTCAATGTGAGCAGCCCGCTCAACTATTCGCGCGTTCTTTGACACCATCGATCACGAGTGGATGATGTGCTTTCTGCAACACCGAGTCGCGGATTGACGGGTGTTAGCGTTAATAGTCCGATGGCAGCGTACGGGTGTTCTTGAAAACGGAAAGCGAACTACTGCGGAGCAGGGCACACCACAAGGTGCGCCTATTTCACCGCTATTAGCCAATATTTATCTGCGCTTGCGGCTGGAAAAGGCGCGGCAGTTGCTGCGTCAGGCCGACATGAGCGTGCTGGAAGTGAACATTGCGTGCGGCTTTGAATCGCCTTCGTATTTCACCCGCAGCTATCGGACGAAGTATGAGCGCTGCTGAAAGGGCAGAGTGAATACCAACCGAAAGCAGGTTGAGGGCTTCCCCTCAACCATAGAATCTCCCACAGTTGGTGTGTGTCGTTCATAAATGCTGTGCACGACATGGATCTTTGTGGGAGCGAGCCTGCTCGCGAAGAAGGCGACGCGGTTTCCCGCGTCATCCGTTCAAGGCGTGACGATATTGAACTGCGGCGCAAAGGTATCGAGGCTGCTCATCAACTCCCCAAGTTTCTTGCCATTGCCTTGCAACTTGATCAGGCCTTTCTGCATCGCCGTCGGGATATCCAGTTGCTTGAGGCTGATCTGTTCCAGGGTGGCCTTGCTCATGGTCACGCTGGCATCCGCCTGAGCATTGAGCCCGGCACGGTGGGTCAACACGCCATTGCGCAGGGTCAGGTTGAAGTCCTTGTTCAGGTCATCGAAGGTCCAGTTTAGGGTCAGGTCATGGCCTACGGCCTTTTCACTGTCCAGGCGCACCGCCAGGAAGTCGAAGAACATCTGCGGGCTCATCGCCCGCACCATGTCCACGGATACCGAAGTGCCCGCATTGGGTGGCACACCGTTGCGCAGTTCCATGGCACCGGTCAGGTACATGTTGCGCCAGGTGGCGTTTTCACTTTGATAGCCCATTTGCTCCAGCGCTTGGGCCTGGGCTTTGCGAGCGTCGCCGTTATCCGGGTTGGCGAACAGCACCTGATTGCCCAGTTGCGCGGCCCAGCGGTATTCACCCTTGGCCATCGCCGCCTGCATTTTCCCCAGCACCGCCGCTTCGCCGCCCATGGCTTCGACCGAACGCTTGGCCGTTTCTACCGGCGGCAGCGGATTGAGGTTGGCCGGGTTACCGTCATAGAAACCCATGTAACGTTGATACACCGCGCGGGTGTTGAAACTCAGTGAGCCGTAGTAGCCACGGGTGTACCACTTCTGGTCCAGGCTGCCGGGCAGTTTCTTGATCGAATCGGCGATTTCCAGCGGCGTCAGGCCCTGGTTCAGCAAGTGCAGGGTGCGGTCATTGAGGAAGGCGTACATGTCGCGCTGGTCGGCGAGGAAGGTGCGGATGCGCTCGCCACCCCAGGTCGGCCAGTTGTGCTGGGCGAACAATACGTCGCTCTTGTCGCCGTAACGCGCCAGGCTGCCGTCCAGGTACTCGGCCCAGGCCTTGGCGTCTCGCACTTGCGCGCCGCGGGGGGTGAGGATGTTGTGCATCATTTGCGTGGCGTTTTCCGCCATGCACAAGGCGCGCAACTGCGGCAGGTACAGGTTCATCTCCGCTGGCGCCTCGGTGCCCGGGGTCAACTGGAATTCCACGTCGAGGCCGGCGATGGTGCGGGTTTCCAGTTCCTTGTCGATCAGGTCGGTGGGCGGGATCAGGGTGACGGTGCCGCCGCTCGGCGTGCTCTTGCCCAGGCCGGCATCGACCTGGCCTTTTTCACCACGGGGCAGCAGGCTGCCGAACTGGAACTGCGCGCGGCGGCTCATGGCGTTGCCGGCGTAGACGTTCTCGCTCATCACGTGTTCCATGAACCCGGCGGGGGCGAATACCTTGACCTTGCCGGCCTTGACGTCGGCTTCGTCAATGACCCCGCGCACGCCCCCGAAGTGGTCGACGTGGGTGTGGCTGTAGATCACCGCCACCACCGGTTTGTGCGGACGGTTCTGGTAGTACAGGTCCAGCGCCGCCTTGGCGGTTTCGGCCATGGTCAGCGGGTCGATGATGATCAGCCCGTCATCGCCTTCGATGATGGTCATGTTGGCCAGGTCAAGGCCGCGCACCTGATACAGCCGAGGGCTGACTTCGAACAACCCGGCATGGGCGCTGAGCTGGGCCAGGCGCCAGAGGCTCGGGTTGACCGACTCCGGGGCCTGGTCCTTGGCGAGGAAGTCATAGGCCTGGATATCCCAGATGACCTTGCCCGAGGCGTCCTTGACCTGGCCCTTGAACGGCGCGATCAAACCCTTGGTGACCGACTCGTAGTCGGTGCGGTCGGTGAACGGCAGTTGTTGCAGCACGGCGGCGTTACTGGCCGTGGTTTGCGGGCTGGCCGCGACCGGTCCATCGGCGGCGACCACCGATTGCGCAAGGCAGGCAGTGATCAGGCAAGCGAGTAGCCCACGAGGGCTCAAGGTGAAACGAGGCATGGCGTCTCCGTTTTTTATCGTTATGGTCAGACCAGACTGGAGGGTAGGGCGATGGCCGACCGGGGCCATGATCGTCAGCGGACAAAAACCATTCAGGGCCGCTATCCTTGGCCCATGCATATCCAGCAGGTCGACCCATGCTTGAAGTCCATGGCGTTTTCAAAAGCTACGCCACCCCGCAGGGACCGCTGCCGGTGCTGCAAGGCGTCGACCTGACGCTCAGGCCCGGCAGCAGTCTGGCGCTGATGGGTGAGTCGGGCAGTGGCAAAAGCACCTTGCTGCACCTGATCGCCGGGCTGGACAAGGTCGATCGCGGCAGCATCCGCAGTGGCGAGCATCGTCTGGAACAGATGAATGAAGGGCAACTGGCGAACTGGCGCCGTACGGAAATCGGCCTGGTGTTCCAGCAATTCAACCTGATCGGCAGCCTGCGGGTCGAAGACAACCTGGCGATTCAGGCGCGTCTGGCGGGGCGCCATGACCCACGCTGGCAGGCGCACCTGGTGCAGCGCCTGGGCTTGGGTGAGCTGCTGCGGCGCTACCCGGAGCAACTGTCCGGCGGCCAGCAGCAACGGGTTGCGCTGGGCCGGGCGCTGGCATCGCGCCCCCAATTGCTGCTGGCCGACGAGCCCACCGGCAGYCTCGATGAAACCACCGCCGCCGAGGTGTTGCAGTTGCTACTGGAATTGCTCGACGACAGCCCCACCAGCCTGTTGATGGTCACCCACAGTCCCGGCGTGGCGGCGCGGCTGGCGGAAAAAGYCATGCTGTGCGGCGGTCGTCTGGCCGGTGCGGGCGAGCGCTGACATGCGCATCTTTGGCGAAACCTTGCGCGCACTGCTCAGCCACTGGCGGCAGCATCCGGTGCAGTTTTTCAGTGTGCTGACCGGGTTGTGGCTGGCCACCGGTCTGTTGACCGGCGTTCAGGCACTCAACAGCCAGGCCCGCGACAGCTATGCCCGCGCCAGTCAGTTGATCGGCGGCGAACCCCAGGCCAGCCTCGGTGCGCCCGGTGGCGGCACGTTCCCCCAGCAATGGTTTATCGATCTGCGCCGCGCGGGGTGGCGGGTGTCACCGGTGCTGCAAGGTCGGGTCACGCTCAAGGGGCACGAAGAGCAGCGCTTGCAGTTGATGGGCATCGAGCCGGTGTCGCTGCCGGCGGGTGCCGCGGTGGCCGGGCAGGCCTTGGCGATTGAACAGGTGGTCGGCTTTTTCAGTCCGCCGGGCAGTACCTGGATCTCGCCCCAGACCTTGCAGGCACTGGGTTTTCGCGAGGGTGACCGACCACTGAACCTGGCGGGCGTGGCACTGCCGCCGCTGCATGTGCAGGCCGACATGGCGCCCGGCGTGCTGCTGGTGGACATCGGTTTTGCCCAGCAGATTCTGGGGTTGCCGGAGCAACTGTCGCGCCTGCTGTTACCGAAGGATTTCACCGCACCGCTGCCGGAGCCGTTCAAGGGGCAGCTGCAACTCAAGAGTGCCGGCGAAGAAAACAACCTGACGCGCCTGACCGAAAGCTTTCACCTGAACCTCGATGCCCTGGGGGTGCTGTCGTTCGTGGTCGGCCTGTTTATCGTGCACGCCGCCATCGGGCTGGCGCTGGAGCAACGGCGAAGCCTGCTCCGGACCCTGCGTGCCTGCGGTGTGAGTGCGCGGATGCTGATCGCCTGTCTCGCCGTCGAATTGGGTGGCCTGGCCCTGATCGGAGGTGTGGCCGGGGTGGTCAGCGGCTACCTGCTGGCCGGTGTGCTGTTGCCCGATGTCGCCGCCAGCCTGCGTGGCTTGTACGGCGCCGAAGTGGCGGGGCAGTTGAGCCTCAGCCTGTCGTGGTGGTTCAGTGGTATCGGCTTGAGTCTGATCGGCGCAATGCTCGCTGGGGCCAGCAGCCTGTTGCGGGCGGCGCGTTTGCCATTGCTGGCGTTGGCCGACCCGCAGGCCTGGCATCAGGCCCATGCACGCTGGTTGCGACGCCAGGGGTGGGTGGCGGCAATGGCCGGGGTGATCGCGCTGCTGGCGTTGACCATCGGCAACAGCCTTGTCAGTGGCTTCGTACTGATGGCCGCGCTGTTGATCGGTGCCGCGCTGGCCTTGCCGGTGCTGCTCAGCGCGCTGCTCAGTCTCGTTTCGCAGCGCAGTCGCTCGGTACTCGGCCAGTGGTTTGTCGCCGATTGCCGCCAGCAACTACCGGCGTTGAGTCTGGCCCTGATGGCGCTGCTGTTGGCCATGGCGGCGAACATCGGTGCCGGCAGCATGACCGCAGGGTTTCGCCAGACCTTCAGCGACTGGCTCGAACAACGGCTGACGGCCGAGCTTTACCTCAATCCCCAGAACCCGGCCCAGGCCCGGGAACTGCACAGCTGGCTCGACCAGCAGCCGCAACTGGCGGCGGTGCTGCCCAACTGGCAGGTTTCGATCCAGTTGCAGGGCTGGCCGACGGACCTGTCGGGGATCATCGACCATCCGACCTATCGCCAGCACTGGCCGCTGCTCGAAGCCTTGGGCGACAACCCTTGGGAGCGACTGGCCAAGGACGATGCGGTGATGCTCAGCGAACAACTGGCCCGGCGCCTGCAAGTGCAACTGGGCGATCACCTGACGCTGCCGACACCCACTGGCCCGTGGTCGCCGCGGATCGTCGGGATCTATGCCGACTACGGCAATCCCAAGGGCCACATTCTGGTGAACATCGGCCACCTGTTGCACGGCTGGCCGCAACTGACACCGAGCCGCTTCAACCTGCGCATCGAACCGGCGTCGATCCCTGCGTTCGTCGCGGCGTTACAGGCGCGTTTTGCCCTGGACGACAGCCGCATCGTCGATCAGGCGCGGCTCAAGGGCTGGTCCACGCAAATCTTCGAACGCACCTTCGCCGCCACCGCCGCGCTCAACAGCCTGACGCTGTGCGTGGCCGGGGTGGCGCTGTTCATCAGCCTGTTGACCCAAAGCCAGAGCCGTCTCGGGCAACTGGCACCGTTGTGGGCGCTGGGGGTGACGCGTCGGCATTTGATGTTGCTCAACCTCGGGCAAACCTGGTTGCTGGCGCTGCTGACCCTGGTGCTGGCGTTGCCGCTGGGCATCGCCCTGGCGTGGTGCCTGGACACGGTGATCAACGTGCAGGCATTTGGCTGGCGCCTGCCGTTGCGGGTGTTTCCATGGCAACTGTTGCAATTGATGGGGCTGGCGCTGGTGGCGACGCTGCTGGCCTCGGCCTGGCCGTTGTACCGTTTGTACCGCACGCAACCGGCGGACCTGCTGCGGACGTTTGCCCATGAAGATTAAAGTCGGCGTGTTGCTCCTGGCGCTGCTGGCGAGCGGTTGCGATCAACCGGCACCGGTAGAAAAAGGCTTTGCCGGGCTTGGCAGCCAGGCCGCTGCGTTCACCCCAGTGGTGCCCGGTCGGGTGTTCAGCTTTCCGGCGGATCACGGCCCGCACGATGGCTTTCGCATCGAATGGTGGTATGTCACGGCCAACCTGAAGGACGATCAGGGGCATGAGTTTGGCGCGCAATGGACCTTGTTTCGCAGCGCGTTGAAATCCAGCCCTGAGGTGGCGGGTTGGCAGAATCAGACGATCTGGCTCGGCCACGCAGCGGTGACGTCGGCGACGGTGCATCACGCGGCCGAACGTTATGCCCGTGGCGGCGTCGGTCAGGCCGGTGTCAGCGTTGCGCCGTTCAACGCGTGGATCGACGACTGGCAATTGCGCAGCCAGGCGACTGCCGACGCCCCGTTGGCCGACCTGCAACTCAGTGCCCGCGACCAGCGTTTCAGCTACCGGCTGCGGTTGACCTCGACAGGTCCGCTGGTGCTTCAGGGGGACCGGGGGTTCAGCCAGAAATCCGAACAGGGCCAGGCTTCTTACTACTACAGCCAGCCGTTTTTCCAGGCCAGCGGCACCCTCGACATCGACGGCAAGACCTTTCAGGTCAGTGGCCCGGCCTGGCTCGACCGGGAGTGGAGCAGCCAGCCCCTGACGAGCAACCAGACCGGATGGGACTGGTTCTCCCTGCACCTGGACAGCGGCGAGCAGGTGATGCTGTATCGCATGCGACAAAAGGACGGCGAGCCTTACCTCACCGGCACCTGGATCGACGCCCGGGGCCAGACACAATTGTTGCACGCCGGCGACATCATCCTCACGCCGCAAGACACCGCCCGGGTTGCCGGGCGCGTGATGCCCATTCGCTGGTCGATCAAAATCCCCGCCAGACACCTCGATATCGTCATTACCGCGCTCAATCCCCAGGCCTGGATGGACTTGCGCATTCCCTACTGGGAAGGCCCGGTGCGCCTCAGCGGCAGCCATGCAGGGCAGGGCTATCTGGAAATGACCGGGTACTAGACGCTCGTGTAACGAAAATCACCGCTGCGGCGCGACCACTCGCAGAACAGCGTCTATGCTCACTCGCACACATGGCGTTGAGCCCGGTTTCAACGCCGTCTGTTGCCATCTATCACAGGGAAAGTTCTGCCTATGAAACGCCATGCACTGACCAAAGCCATCACCCTCGCTACCATGCTGTCTGCCGCCAGTTTTGGCGCGGTTGCCGCCGATATCCCGTTGTCCGAAGTCGTGGTGGCTGATCAGGTCTCCACCAAAGTCGTTTCGGTTGATGCCGCGAACCATTCCGTGGTCCTTAAAGGCCCGCAGGGTAATGAGTTCCCTGTGCAATTGACCGACAAGGCGAAAAACCTCAATAACCTCAAGGCCGGCGATACGGTCGACATCAGGGTCACCAGCGCCGTTGCAGCCTACCTCGACACCGATGTCGACAAAGGCCTGCCCGGCACCGCCGAAGCCACCGGCGAAGTGCGTGCTGCGCCAGGTAGCGCCAACCCTGGCGGCGAAGCTTATCGTCAGGTGAAAGTGCAGTTGAAAATCACCCACATCGACCTGAAGAAACACCAGGTGACCTTCGAAAACCCGGAAGGCCAGTCCAAGACCGTCGACGTCAAACGACCTGAAGTCCAGGCCAAACTCAAGGATTTGAAAGTCGGGCAAAGCGTCAACGTGGTTTATACCGATATATTGACGGTAACCAGCAAGCACTAATATTGAGTAATGGCTCTATATGGGCTGATTATTTTTGTGCAAGTTTTGTATAGGAATAATCAGCTTGTATGGTCGAACTGGTGAGTTTGTGGCGAGGTGCGGGATTGGATTTAAGTCGACATTTTATTAAATATGATGTCGATAAATTTCATCTTTAGCGCACGGAAATATTTAGCCACTTCTACTAAAATACTTTCCGTTCGCCCAGTGTCAGGGCTCTTTACCAGTGCATGGATTGCCGAGGCCATTGCACTGGGCGAACACTTTGTTTGCTGTATTGAAAGTTTTGGATATAAAAAACCGGGCGACCTGTAGGTCGCCCGATTTTTTTATTGAGTTATGAGAAATCGTTCAGTCATGCTTTTTATTGACTTGAACAACATCGGCCAATGCGGCGAAACACTGTTCGATCGAACGCCGCTGGCTCTCGGCATACAGGCCCAACTCATCGATCGTCGAACGCCCCAGGGCCTGTTCGAACGCCTGCTGGTTGGCATGGGCGCCGTAACGGGTTTGCGCCGCATCCCCCAGGTTTGACTGAAAAATCCCCGCTGCGCTCACCGGCAGGAAATCTTCGTACACCAGCGGTTCAACCCGCAGGCAAGCGCTGCTGATCAGGTCTTCCAGGGGCGCGTTTTTCAGGTCACCCGCCGCCAGGCCTTTTTCCGTCACGAAGTAGCGGAAGTAAGCCAGGCCCTGTTGGCGCATGCCTTCCCAGGTGTCAGGGAACTCGCTGAAATGCTGCGTCATCAGGGCGTTATAGCGTGCGGCGTTGGCTTCGTTGGGGAAGTCCTTGAGTTCGTCCCGTGCGGCATTGAGCAAGCGGTCGTAGAGTGCCCGGCCTTTGGGTGTGAGAGCGGCACCGCGCTGTTCGATCTCGCCGAAACGGGCACTGTGGCTGCCGCGAGCCTCGCTTTGATCGGTGAAGGCAATCGGCTCGTCCAGGGCCTTGAAGCTGGTCTGGCGCAGCAGGATCGGGCACTGGCGGCGAGGCGGGCCTTCGATCACCGCTTTGGGGGTGATGCCATGGGCCGGCATTTGCGCCTGGACGATGTCGATGTCCAGGGTCCGCGGTGTCAGGTGGTTGATGTGCGGGCCCTTGAACGCCACCACATCGGCAATCAGGCGATGCTGGGCGCTGAGCTGTTGATACTGTTCGGCGGTGACGGTGGCGCTGTGGTGCCAGCGAAACGTTTCCAGTGCCTGTTCGATGAACTCCAGGGCTTCCTGCTCGGTCAGGCCACCCCGGGATTCGGCACGTTCGATGAGCGTGAGGGCCGTGGGGGTGAAGATCGAGCGCTGGTCGAGCATCGATTGGGCAAAGGCGCGCAGCGCCAGGTCTTCGATCAATTCCAGGCGCAACAGCGAGGTGAATACCCGGAACGGGCTGACCTGCAGCGAGGCTTCATGCACCGCGCGAAACGCCGTGGAATGCACTGGCACGCCGGCCGGTGTCAGGTCGTAGTAACCCACCGGCTGCATGCCCATCACCGCGAACAGGCGGGCGAGGGTCGCCAGTTCATCGGCCGTACCGACGCGGATCGCCCCATGACGTTCCAGGTCCAGGCGCTCGATTTCGCCGGTGCTGGTGAGCTGCCGCAGGATTTGCGCATCGCTGTCCAGCACGTGACGGTTAGTCTGTTCCACCAACTCCATCAACGCGCCGTACAACGGCACTTCCTCGCGGTACATGTCGGACATCGCTTTGGAGAAGCGTTGGCGGATCAGGTCAGGGCTGACGAAGTTCGGGTGGTTCATGAACAGGATTCCTGGCGCGGTGACGTAAAGGATGGACAAAAGATCGCAGCCTTGCGCGACGCCGACAAACGAAGTTTCTGACGAACTTCATTCTGCAAAGGACTGCATGCCTAATGCAGTCGTTGATCCTGTGGGCTCTCCGAACGCAGCGATGCCAAAAACTCGCGATACAGGCGCGCCGAACCGTATGGCGCTTCTACCATGGGCATGTGCCCGATGGCGTCCCAGATATGCACGCGCAGGTCGGCGATGCCCTTGCTCCAGACCGCCACGCTGCTGACATCGATCAGCCGGTCCTTGCGCCCCCACAGCAACAGCGCCGGGGCGGTGATGTCGGGCAGGTGCGGTTCCATCGGCGGGCTGGCGCGAAATTCGCGGAAGATTTCTTCCAGCTCATCGCGGGACTGTTCATAGCGTTGGGCGACGGCATCGAGCACGAGTTTCGGTACCCAGGGTGGCGAAGCCATGGTCATGGCGTAGAAGCGCTGGAATTCTTCGCGCGAGTGAATCAGAAACGGGTTGTGGCCCTTGGCCAAATGTCGCTCGAGGTCACTGGGCTCGGGCGCGGTGACACCCGCCGGGTCGATCAGGGCCACGGACACAATGCGCTCCGGGTAAGTGGCCGCGAGCCACGCCGCCATGTAGCCGCCCATGGAGTTGCCGATGACATGGACTTTTTCCACTCCGCACACGTCCAGCAGCTGGATCATGCGCTTGGCCTGCAGCGGGATGTCGTAGCCGCCGCCCGCCTTGAAGCCGGTTTCGCCATGGCCGGCGATGTCCGGGATGATCACCCGATGGCTGCCGACAAAGTGTCGGGCGAAACGCAGCCAGAGGTTCTTGTCGGCGCTGAAGCCATGGAGCATCAGCACATTGCTGGTGGCTTCGTACGGTCCGCCTTGCCAGGTCGAGACGGTCATCTCGGGGATGGGCACGACGATTTTGTGCAGCCGGTACAGCTTGGCCTCGGCCGCCATGTTCAAGTCATAGAGCCAGTAGCCGATGGCCGGGTAGGTCAGCCAGCTCCAGGTGACGAACACTGCGAGAACGACGAACAACAAAAGCATCACGCGTCTCCCTTGTATCTGCTCAGGACAAAATGTGATCGGCGGGTTTCAGCGCTCGGGTCAAGCGATGAAAGCTGAAGCTGAATCCCGGAAACATCGCAATCACATGACCGCTCTTGCTTTGATACCAACTGTGGCAACCACCGGACTTCCACACGGTGCGTTCCATTTCCCGGTGGATCATTTCAGTGTAGGTACGTTCCGCCTCATGGCGAACTTCGATGCTACGTAAACCTTGATTCTTCAAGGTGCGAATGCAATCGAGGATGTAGTTCATCTGGGATTCGATGATGAACAGCGCCGAGGTGTGGCCGATGCCGGTGTTCGGCCCGGTGACGATGAACAGGTTGGGAAAATCGGGCAGGGCGGTGCCGAGGTAGGCCCGCGGGTATTGCGCCCAGACCTCCTTGAGACGGGTGCCGTTTTTGCCCGTTACCGGGTAGGAGATCACCCCGTCGGTGGCGTCGTAGCCGGTGGACCAGACGATCAAGTCCAGGACAATGTGCTGGCCATCGAGGGTAACGATGCCGGTTTCGTCGATGGCCGCGATGCCTTGCTCGCTGCTGTGCAGGGTCACATTGCGGCGGGCCAGTGCCGGGTACAGCGTGCTGGACAGAATCACCCGTTTGCAGCCAATGGTGTAGTCCGGCGTCAGTTTGCGCCGCAGTTCGGCGTCCGGCACCTGGTGTTTGAGAAAACGCAGGGCCTGGCGCTGGACCCTGTGCACGGCCGGTTTCGAGTACTTGAAGCCAATCACCCGGGTTTCGAATTGCCAGTAGATCCCCCAGCGCAACAGCTTGTAGGCGGGTTTGAGGCCCAGCAGCCAGCGTTGGAAGCGGCCGAAGCTGCGGTCAGCTCGGGGCAATACCCAGTGGGGCGTGCGCTGGAACACATGCAAGTGCCCGACGTCCGGGGCAATGGCCGGAATGACCTGGGCCGCACTGGCGCCGCTGCCGACGATGGCCACGCGTTTTTGCCGATAGTCGTAGCTGTGATCCCAGTTGTTGGTGTGAAACGTCTTGCCCTGAAAGCGTTCCTGTCCGTCGAAGTGCGGCACCACCGGCTGACTCAACGGCCCGGTCGCGTTGATCAGGAACTGCGCGCAAAACGTGCCTTTGCCGGCGGTGTATACCGTCCAGCGCTTATTGGCGTCGTCCCATTCGACGCGCTCGACATTCGCGCCCAGTTCCACTTTGTCCTGCAGGCCGAAGTGTTCCACCACGTGGCGGGTGTAGCGGTGCAATTCGGCTTGTTCGGCGAACATTTGCGTCCAGCGATACGGGGCGAAAGACAAGGAGTACAGCGGCGAGGGCACGTCGACTGCCGCGCCGGGGTAGGTGTTCTGGCACCAGGTGCCGCCGAAGAAATCCCGCCGCTCCAGCAGGCGGAAATCGTCGATTCCGGCCTTGAGCAAATTAATTGCGGCACACTGGCCGCCAAACCCGCTGCCGATGATCAATACTTGAAAGGTCTGCATGGGCCTCCTCTTATGGTCATTGATCAACCCTTCTTTCATGTATAGCCGTTTCTGGAGACGAGGCTTTTGCTTTTATGCGAGCGTGATGTCGCGATATTCAGCCTGTCAGTCGGTGATGGCTATTTGATTTCACCCTGATAGACTCCAGCACACAGGCACAGGCTGTTATCGCATTCCGTCGAGTGGCACAGAGGCCCTATGGCAAAAACGGGAGGAAACGGATTTTCATTGGCCAGGAGGCTCTATACATCGCGAATCCTGGGGGTGGCCCTTGGGTTGGTATGCGTGAGCGCGGCGATGTATCCACTCGATCCGGCGCCCTGGGTCTGGGGGTTCATGTGGTTCAATGGCCTGGTCTGGCCACACCTGGCCTACCAATGGGCGCGTCGGGCCAGAAAGCCTTATCACGCCGAACACCGCAATCTGCTGATCGATGCCTTTCTCGGCGGCTTCTGGATTGCCGCCATGCATTTCAATCCACTGCCCAGCGCGACCACCATTTCCATGATGGCCATGCACAACGTGGCCATCGGTGGCATGCGCTTCCTGCTCGCCGGGACGGCCGCGCAAGTATTGGGCGTGGGCGTTGGCCTGCTGATTTTCGCCCCGGCGTTCATTCCTGCCACCAGCCCGTTGCAGCTCTATGCCTGTTTGCCGTTGCTGTGCCTGTATCCACTGGCGCTGGGCTGGATCTGCTTCCGCCAGGCCCATACCCTCGGCCGTCAGAAGCGTGAACTGCTGGCACTGAGCCGCACCGACAGCCTGACGGGCCTGCTGAACCATGGCACTTGGAAGGACCAACTGGAGGTCGAGTTCCAGCGTTGCAAACGCCAGCAAAAAGGCGGGGCGATCGCGCTGATCGACATCGACCATTTCAAGACCATCAACGACACCTACGGCCATGTTGCCGGCGACATCGTCCTGCGTCGGTTGAGTAAAATGCTCAGGCAGAGCCTGCGAGCGGCCGATATGGCAGGGCGCTACGGCGGTGACGAGTTTTGCGTGATCCTTCCGGACCTGCCCCTGAACCGCGCCGCCGCCGTCATGGATGCCCTGCGCGATCGCTTCGCCACCTTGGGGTACGAGCAGAACCCGGCGCTGAAAGTCAGCCTGAGCATTGGAATGGCGTCATTCAACCCGGCCCATGGCGACGCGACGCTTTGGCTCAACGACGCCGATCATGCGTTGTACGAAGCCAAGACTACCGGGCGCAATCGAGTGATCTGCTGCGGTAACGGGAAACCCTATCGCGAACTGCTCGACTCGGTGTGACTTTCCCGCGATAAACTGCGGACGCTCTCGCGATGGCGGCGCGTCGGTTTAAACCGTCATTCCTTCACGCTCATGAACTCCTCCGCGTAGCGGATGTATTCCTCGGGTTGCGTGTAGGTGTGCGTCAGCTCTGTAGCGTTCAGGTCCGAGGTCTGGGTGAGGATCTGGCGTTGTTCGCGCAGGCTGTCGTAGGTCGCCTTGATCGCGGCGAAGTACGCGCCATGGCCGTCGATGGTCACGCGCACACCCAGTTCGGCCAGGCGCTTGTCATCGCGTAGCAGCGGGTTGCCGTAGGTCACCAGCATCAGTGGCACGTTCAGGTGCTCGGCGATCTGCTCCAGATGGTCGAAGTCCTTTACGCCCACCATGCAGATCCCGTCGGCCCCGGCACGCTGGTATTGCCGGGTGCGGCTGATGATTTCCTGCACCGGCAGAATCCCGGCATGGGTGCGGGCGATGATCGCCATTTCCGTATCGCAGCGGGCTTCCAGTGCCGCGCGGATCTTGCCGACGCCTTCGGCGACCGTGATCAGGTCGGTGGATTTGCGGCCAAACTGCGCCGGCAGCAAAGTGTCTTCGATGGTCAGCGCAGCGACGCCGGCCCGTTCGAGTTCGACGATGGTGCGCATGACGTTGAGCGCGTTGCCGTAGCCGTGGTCGGCGTCGGCAATCACCGGCAACTGGGCGACACGGCCGATGCGGGTGGCCTGTTCAGCGAACTCGCTGAGGGTGATCAAGGCAAAGTCAGGGGCGCCCAGCACTTGCAACGAGGCGACCGAACCACCGAGGATCCCGACTTCGAAGCCCAGGTCGGCGGCGATACGGGCCGACATCGGGTCGAAAACCGAGGCCGTGTGGTAGCAGGTGTCGGAGGCGAACAGTTGGCGAAAACTGCGGCGCAAATCTTGATGGGAAAGCCTGGACATATGAGTTCCACCAATGGAATGGAGGGGCTTGAGCAAAAGTGTCAACGCCAAAGAAATAAAAGGCTATCACGCGCGCCGCAGAACGAAGATGACGAATTTGCTGGGTAAGGCCGATTGACGTCGCAACGATGGAACTGATAAGTCACGCCGCCTCGGCCTGTTGCCGTTGGTCAAGCAGTGGCACGGCGCGCACCGAGTCGCCGGGTTGCAGCTGCAAGCGCTTGGCGGTCAGGCGATCAACCACCAGGCTGGTGCCCACCTGTCGGGCCGGGGCGCAGGTAATGCGACAGTTTTCCAGACGGCGGTTGTGAATCAGCCAGAGGGGCGCTTTATCGTCCGGCGAGTCGATGGCCAGTATCAGCGGTTGGCTGTCGCGCACGGTGCGGATCCCGGAAACCGGGGCTTCGATGACCGGTCCGCCGTCGAAGATATCGATGTAGCCTTTGTGGGCAAACCCTTCGCCGCTGAGGATTTTCAGGGCCGGCTCGGTATTCGGGTGGGCCTTGCCGATCACTGCCTGGGCCTGTTCGGTGAGCAGGCAGGTGTACAGCGGCTGGCGCGGCATCAGTTCGGCGATGAACGATTTGTTGCCCAGCCCGGACAAGTGATCGGCGTAGCTGAAATCCATCTTGAAAAAGTGCCGGCCGAGGCTGTCCCAGAACGGCGAGCCACCTCGTTCGTCGGCGCTGCCGCGTAATTCGGCGATGAGCCGGTTGCCGAACAGCTGCGTAAACTCGGCCACAAACAACAAACGCCCGAGCGAAAGCAAACGGCCGTTGCTGCCCTGGCGCTGATCGGGGCGCAGGTACAACGAGCTGACTTCCGATTGCCCGGTCAATTCATTGCTCAGGAACAGGGTCGGGATCTGGCGCTGGATACCCAGGTCCGCTGAAGCGCTGACCGTCAGTCCGACCCGGTAGTTGTACCAGGGCTCGCGCAGACCGACGGCACCCGTCAGGGCGCTGACGCCCACCACTTGCTGCTCGTCATCCTCGAGCACGAACAGGTAATCGGCATCTGCCCGATCGACCTGCCCGGCAAATGTGCGTTGGGCCCAGCGAATCCGGTGGGCCAGGCGTTCTTCGTCGGCCGGCAGGCTGGTAAGCCCAGGAACTGCCTGACGCACCAGCTTGAACAGGGCGGGCAGGTCGGTGATCTGCACCGGACGGACAATCATGCGGCGGCTCCTTGTTCGCGTGTGCTCGGGTGTTGAATCTGGCGGGTATTCACAGGGCGATCAGCCTGATCGGGCTGCCCTCGGTCACCTTCAGCGCCTCGCACATGGCGGCATCCAGCGTCACAGGTTGTCCGGCGATGTAATCAAGATCGGCGACGATGGCCCGATAATCCGTCAAGGACTCGTTGCTCACCAGAAAGCTGCCACGGGCATCGATCACCGGGCCAGGCTGCGTTACGCCGCACTGGCTGTGGGTGATGGAACGAATGCCTGAAGTGCGCGCATAGAGCGTCGGGCCTCCATCGAACAGATCGATGTAACTGTTGGTTTCGAAGCCTTCACGTTCGAGGATATCGAAGGCTTCCTGGCCATCGGGGTGGATGCTGCCGATGCAGTCCTGTGCCGCCTGGGGCAGCATGGGCACGTAAATCGGATACTGCGGCATCAGTTCGGCGAGAAAGGTGCGGCTCTGCAGGCCGCAAAGCCGTTCGGCCTCGACGTAGGGCAAGTCGAAGAAATGCTTGCCCACGGCGTCCCAAAAAGGCGAGTGGCCTTCATCACTGCTGTAGCCGACGATTTCGGTGATCACTGTTTCGGAAAAACGCCGGGCGTGGGCGGCGATAAACAACAGGCGCGCCCGCGACAGCAGTTCGGAGTGCGCGCTGCGTACCCGCGCGGCATCGATATGGAAGCCCCGCAGCAAGGTGTGGCCACTGAGGTCGTGACACAACGACAAGGCCGGTACGCCGTGCTCGATGTTCAGTTCCCGCGAGGCACTGGTGAAGTGCCGGTTGCGCAAGCTGTAGAACGGCTCGTTGTGTCCCGCCGTGGCGAGGATTTCCGAGCAGCCGACCAGGTGCTGTGTCGTCAGGTCTTCGAGTACAAAGAAATAGTTTTCCGGGCCATGACCCTCGACGTCCTTTTCGAACGAGGCACAGGAATCGAGGATTTTTCCGCGTAACCGTTCGCTATCGTCGGGCAGGGACGTGACGCCCACGAGGCTTTCACGAGCCAGCCTCTGCAACTGGAGCAGGTCGGCCAACTCGACTGGACGCAAGACCAGCATGGAGACACTCCTGTATCAAACGATTCGGCGATTTGAGCCGAACCTGACTATCACTGTCGGTTTTCCCCCACATTAAATCGGTGGTTATCTGAACGTTGTCAGGCGCCACTCTTTTTCTTGTCAGATGTTTCTTGGGATGGACCGCATTAAACAAGGAACGGGCAATTCGGCCGGATGCGATGCCTGGCCAGGCGCATTGATGGGGAGTTTGAGAAAGAGCATCCGGGCTCCTGCTGGATGAGCGTGGTACATGTTTTAACAGTCCGTTGAAAGGAGTATTTAATTATCGTGTACTGCCTGTCTAGTGAATTTTTGCGTGGTTTGACCGTGTCCGAAAAGGGGCGAAGTGCCTGTGCCAAGGGGCTACGCCGATGTCGTAAAGTCTTGTAGGTGATTGCCTGTATTGCGGTCAGCCATGACAGAAAATCTGGCAGGAAATGACTGAAGGAATCCGTTTCAAGCAGGAAAATTAAACACCACCCGGGCCTGCTTTGTTGCGGCACAATTGCGCAATGGCGGTCACCTGACGCCGTCGTTCCTTTCCATCTTTAGAGTGATTGCTGGTGCAGGCAACCCGTTTAACCCTGATTTGCCACGCTCGAACCGTCGCACAGAAATTGGCGCGTTTTCCTCTGGACGAACCTCTGGAGGTGGATTGGCAAGCGCTCAGGCTTTCCCGTTGCAAGCAGTTCAAGGGCGCTACACGCCTTGTCTGCGGCCCGGAGTTGCGCACCCGGCAAACCGCTGAACTGTTTGGCAATGCGTCGCAGATTGTCGACGCACTGAGGGACTGCGACTTCGGGCGCTGGGGCGGTGTGCGCATCGGCGATCTGCAAAAAACCGAAGCCCTGGCACTCGAGCATTGGCTGGGCGACTCGGCTTCGGCGCCCCACGGTGGTGAGTCGCTGGTGCAACTGGGCGAGCGGGTGGGCGCGTGGTTGACAACGTTGCAATCGACGCCGGGGCACATCGTGGCCATTACCCATCCCTTTGTCATTCGCGCCGCGCTGACGCAGGTGTTGCAGGGGGCAGCGTCCAGCCTGATCGACGTCGAACCCCTGTCGGCTGTCGAGTTGCGGTTCCATGGCCGCTGGCGGCTGCGCTTGCCAGGCACCGACCCCGAGGACCTGCTGTGATGAAAAAACTCCTGGTCATCGGGATCGGTGCCGGCAACCCCGACTACATCACGATGCAGGCGGTGAAGGCGCTGAATCAGGTCGATGTTTTTTTTCTCATGGACAAGGGTGAGAGCAAAGACAAACTCATCGAATTGCGGCGCGAAATCTGTGAACGCTACATCACCGGCCACGATTACCGTTTTGTCGAAGCCCACAGCCCGGAGCGTGAGCGCGGTGAGGTGGACTACAAGACCAGTGTCAACGACTTGAACCTGGCCAGGCAGCAGGTCTTCGAACGGCTGATCGACGAGGAAATGTCCGACGGTCAGTGTGGTGGTTTTCTGGTGTGGGGCGACCCGGCGCTTTACGACAGCACCATCCGTATCCTTCAGGCGATCCAGGCCTCGGGCGCCTGCGCGTTCGAGTTCGAGGTGATCCCTGGCATTACCAGCGTTCAGGCGTTGGCGGCCCGGCACAAGGTGGCGCTCAACCAGATTGGCCGCTCCGTTGAAATCACCACCGGCCGGCGTCTGGCGGCAGGCCAGGTGAGCGATGCCGACAGCCTGGTGGTGATGCTCGATGCCCAGGATGCTTACCAGCAGGTGGTGGATCAGGACACCGAGATTTACTGGGGGGCCTATTTGGGGACGCCGGATGAAATCCTGATCAGCGGCAGGCTCAAGGATGTGGCGGATGAAATCGAACGGGTGCGCAAGGCTGCAAGGCTGGCCAATGGCTGGATCATGGATACCTATCTGCTGCGCAAGCCTTGAGAGTTGAGGTGACCGGGCTGACGCCTTCGCGAGCAAGCCCGCTCCCACAGGTTGCGTGTCGTGCCCGGATCATGTGGCAAGCACAAAACCTTGTGGGAGCGGGCTTGCCCGCGAAGAGGCCCTTGAGAACACCTCAAAAAACCGCATTGCCTCCACGCCCAAACCGCTCCCGATACACCGAAGGCGGCACGCCAACCACCGTTCGAAAGGCCACCCGGAAGCTTTCCACCGAGCGATAACCACAACGTTCGGCTATCTGCTCGGTGTTCTGCTCGCTGCTTTCCAGCAGTTCGCGGGCGCGGCCCAGACGTTCGTGCTGCAACCAGGTTTTCGGTGACTGGCCACTGGCTTCGGTAAAGCGGCGCAGGAAGGTGCGTTCGCTCATGGCGGCTTCGCTGGCCAGGTCGCGTACCTCCAGCGGTTCGTGCAAACGCTCACGCGCCCACTGCATGACGCGGGAAAGATCGCTGCGCGGTGTAGGACTGACCGGCGTCGGAATGAATTGCGCCTGGCCACCGCTGCGTTGCGGCGACATGACCAGGCGTCGCGCCACACAATTGGCCACCTGGGTGCCGAAATCCCGTGCCACCAGGTGCAGGCAGGCATCGATGCCCGCCGCGCTGCCGGCGGATGTGATCAATTGGCCGGAATCGACATACAGCACGTCCGGGTCCACCAGGATGCCGGGAAACCGTTCGGCCAGTTCCGAGGTATAGCGCCAGTGCGTGGTCGCACCGTGGCCGTCGAGCAACCCGGTGGCGGCGAGGACGAAAACACCGGAGCAGATCGACAGCAACCGCGCCTCCCGCGCATGGGCCTGGCGCAGGGCGGCGATCAGTTCTGCGGGCACTGCGGCGCTGCGGTCGCGCCAGCCGGGAATGATGATGGTGCGGACATCGGCGAGCAATTCCATGCCGCCATCGGCCAGGACCTGGATGCCGCCCATGGCACGCATCGGACCTTGATCGACCGCGACGATACGATGCTCGTACCACGGAAAATCGAATTCAGGCCGTGGCAGGCCGAAGATCTCCACGGCAATGCCGAACTCGAAGGTGCACAGGCCGTCGTAGGCCAGAATCGCGACCATTCCTGGAGTGGGGTTCATTTGGCGGAAAGTTCCCGGTGGGTGTCTTGTACGCCACTGTAGCCGCAGGCGGCTGGCGGATAAAGTCTTCCCACACCCACCGCTTCTTTGGAGTACAGCCCATGACCAGCCTGGTTCGCGAAATTCCCGCCGCCCCATCGGCCATCGCCCTGATGCATTTCAGCAACCGTCTGACCTTCGAAACCGATTGTTCCGACGTCCACGCCAGCCAGCAGGACGGTGAAGTCGATTTCGTTCTGGTGGATGTTCGTGGCCCGCTGGCGTTCGAGCGCGGACATGTGCCGGGAGCGATCAACCTTCCCGGGCGCTTGCTGAGCGCCGAAGGCTTGGCGGGTTATCCAAAGAACAGCCTGTTCGTGGTGTATTGCGCCGGGCCTCACTGCAACGGCGCGAACAAGGCGGCGGTGAAACTGGCGGCCCTGGGGTATCCGGTCAAGGAGATGATCGGCGGCGTGATCGGGTGGCTGGATGAAGGGTTTGAGTTGAGTGTCGGGGTGCAGCGGCCGGTGAATGCTGTGATCGGTTGTGAATGCTGATACCCAAACACCATTGATCATTGTGGTGAGGGGGCTTGCCTGTGGCGAGGGAGCTTGCTCCCGCTGGGTCGCGAAGCGGCCTCAAAAAAAGCGTCTGCTGCGCAGCCGAGCGGGAGCAAGCTCCCTCGCCACAAGAGTGGGGTCCCCACGGATCAGTGTTCGTTAGCGGCCGCCCACCACTCATCCAGTGTCGCCTGCAACCACGCCAACACATCGGCGTAGGCCGCATCGTCCTGCGGCCCTCGTGGCAACGGCGACTCATCGCCAAAATGCGCATTGAGCATGGCCACCGACTCGGCATTCCACTCCGGATGAAACTGCAACCCCAGCCGCGCCGGCCCGGCGCGGTACATCTGCTGCACACAGTGCTCGCTGCTGGCCAATAGCTGCGCGGCAGGCGGCAGGTCGATGGCGTCTTCGTGCCACTCCAGCACCTTCAGCGTTTGCCCATCGATAAAGCTCACGGTGGTCCATCCGGTTTCGGTCCGGTCCATCCGCCGTACATTCCCGCCCAGGCTCAACGCCAGCAACTGTGCCCCCAGGCATATGGCGAACACAGCCGCGTCCTGATCGAGACTGCCTCTGAGCCATTGCCGTTCGGCTTCCAGCCAGGCCGGACCGGCATTGGATTCGTAAGGCCCGCCCAACAGGACCACGGGATCGGCGCTGACGGGCGGCAATTGGCCGAGGTCGGCGCGAAACACCTTCAGCGTCAGCCCTCGGGATTCGGCCCAGATGGCGATGGCGCCCGGACCTTCGGCGGGGTGGTGCTGGATCAGGTTCAACGTGGGCATCACGCTACTCTCGATGGGACGCAAGGGCGCTCAATGTGCCGTAAAACACCCGGTATCGCCAGTCGTCCCATTCTGTCGGATGGAGCCGGAAAACCTGTAGGTCTGGTCTGAAAACGCGGTATGTCTGACAGACTTTGCACCGTCAAGGCGCGTTCACCTCTATGCCTCCCTCCGGGTGCCACTTTTCTATAAATATTTGTCGCCTTGGCGTAATTTGCCCTCCTGTAGCCGCTCTAGACTGCCGGCCACTTCGGTTCCCGCTCACGAATCGATGACCGAACGCTGCCAATCGAAGCTGCCAATAAAAGCCTCCGCACACAGGAGTTATAAATGAAGAAGCTAGTGATGTTCGGTGCCCTGGCACTGTCGATGTTGTCCCTGACCGCCGTGGCCGAAGACGCCAAGCCGATCCGCATCGGTATCGAAGCTGGCTACCCGCCATTCTCGATGAAAACCCCTGACGGCAAACTCACCGGTTTCGACGTGGACATCGGCGACGCGCTGTGTGAGCAGATGAAAGTCAAATGCACCTGGGTCGAGCAAGAGTTCGACGGCCTGATCCCTGCGCTGAAGGTCAAGAAAATCGATGCCATCCTGTCGTCCATGACCATCACTGACGACCGCAAGAAGAACGTCGATTTCACCATCAAGTACTACCACACCCCGGCGCGCTTCGTGATGAAGGAAGGCAGCGACGTCAAGGATCCGCTGACCGAACTCAAGGGCAAGAAAGTCGGTGTCCTGCGCGCCAGTACCCACGACCGCTTCGCCACTGAAGTGCTGCAACCGGCAGGGATTGTCCTGGTGCGCTACGGCTCCCAGCAGGAAGCCAACCTGGACATGGTGTCCGGCCGCATTGATGCGCTGCTGGCCGACTCGGTCAACCTGGACGACGGTTTCCTGAAAACCGACGCCGGTAAAGGTTTTGCCTTCGTCGGCCCTGAGTACAACGATCCGAAATACTTCGGTGGCGGCGCCGGCATTGCCGTGCGTAAGGGCGATACCGCCCTGGCCGAGAAATTCAACACAGCGATCACCGAAATCCGCGCCAACGGCAAGTACAAGCAAGTGCAAGACAAGTACTTCAAGTTTGACGTTTACGGCGAGTAATCCAGCCGTTTGGAAAAGTGGCAACCGTCAGACGCGGTTGCCATTTTTTTTGTGCAATCATTTTCAGCACAGGTGATCTCGCCGTTCTGACATCAGGAGTTCCCCCCATGCAACGCATCGATCACAAACTGCCCTGGAGCCACCTGGGCAGCGAGCGCACCCTCAGCGTGTTTCGTTATGGCGCGGGCACGCGCAAGGTCTACATCCAGGCCAGCCTGCACGCCGACGAATTGCCGGGCATGCGTACGGCCTGGGAGTTGAAGAAACGCCTGGCCGAACTTGAACAACAGGGGCAATTGAACGGTGTGATCGAACTGGTGCCGGTGGCCAATCCCATTGGCCTCGACCAGCACTTGCAAGGCAGCCACATGGGGCGTTTCGAGCTGGGCAGCGGCAAGAACTTCAACCGCTCGTTCGTCGAACTCAGTGCGCCGGTGGCCGCGTTGATCGGTGATCGCCTTGGCAGCGACGCCCAGGCCAACATCGTGCTGATTCGCCAGGCCATGGGCCAGGTCCTCGACGGCTTGCCGCCAGCGGCATCGCAGCTGGAAGCGATGCACCGCCTGTTGCTGCGCCATGCCTGCGACGCCGACATCACCCTCGACCTGCATTGCGACTTCGACGCCGCGATCCACATCTACGCTTTGCCGCAGCACTGGCCACAATGGCAATCCTTGGCGGCGCGCTTGAAGGCCGGCGTGGCGTTGTTGTGTGAAGACTCCGGCGGCAGCTCGTTCGATGAATCCTGTTCTTCGCCATGGTTGCGTCTGGCCAGGGCGTTCCCGGCGGCGGCGATTCCACCGGCCAACCTGGCGACCACCCTGGAACTGGGCAGCATGGGCGACACCCGGGTCGACCAGGCCCAGGCCAATTGCGAGGCCATCCTCGGGTTCCTCGCCGAGCAGGGTTTGATCTCCGGCACCTGGCCGGCGGCACCGGCCGAATGCTGTGAAGGCATGCCATTCGAAGGCACCCAGTACCTGTTCGCCCCGCATCACGGCGTGGTCAGTTTCCTGCGTGAGGCCGGGGAATGGGTGGAGAAGGGCGATGCGCTGTTCGAGGTGGTCGACCCGTTGAACGACAAGGTCACCACCGTGCAGGCCGGCACCAGCGGTGTGCTGTTCGCCATTGACCGTGGACGCTACACCCAGCCAGGCAGCTGGCAGGCGAAGGTGGCGGGGCGTGAGCCGATTCGGGTGGGTAAGTTGATCAACGACTGAGCCAGGAATTTCTTTGTCTGTACTGGCCTCTTCGCGAGCAAGCCCGCTCCCACACTGGATTTTCAGTGAACACATAATCGGTGAGCCACGGCGATCCAGTGTGGGAGCGGGCTTGCTCGCGAAGGCGGCATCAGCCACGCCCGAGATGTTCCTGCCTACTGACCAGTGTTAGGCTCTTCCCCGAATCCTGCATTCCGTGAAGGAAGACCCATGTTGAAGATTCTCGCGCTGCTCACGCTCCTGGTATCCACTGCCGTTCACGCCCAAACCCCTCTGCAAACCGACTTGCCGCTCAAGTACCTGGAGCAGGCCAGCACCGATTCGAACCATCAACCCCTGGTGATTTTCCTCCACGGTTACGGCAGTAACGAACAGGACCTGTTCGGCATCAAGGATGACTTGCCTGCGTCCTACACCTACCTGTCGGTGCGGGCGCCGTTGGTGATGGAGGCGGGCAGCTATCAGTGGTTCCGCAAGAAGGGCGAAGGGGCCTACAACGGCGAGACCGATGATCTGAAGTCCAGCGGCCAGTTGCTGCTGGATTTCGTCGCACAGGCCACGAAGAAATATCACACCGAACCCGAGAAGGTGTTCCTGGTCGGCTTCAGTCAGGGCGCGATCATGTCCTACGAAACAGGTCTGCGGCATCCCGAGGCGCTCGGTGGGATCGCTGCGTTGAGCGGGCGGATTCTGCCGGTGCTCAAGTCTGAGCTTCAACCGGATGAAAAACGCCAGTCGCTGGCGATATTCATCGGTCATGGCGAGCAGGACAAACGCCTGCCATTCAGCGACGGCACCGAAGCCAACAGCCTGTTGCAGAGCGTGTCACTCGAACCGGAGTTTCACGGCTACCCCGGTGTCGGTCACAGCATCAGCGCCGACGAGATACAGGATTTGAGCGCCTGGTTGCAGCGTCTCAACCCCTGAGCCTCATTTTCCGCTGACGATCTGTTTGATCAGGGTTTCGTGGGCCGCCATGTCGCCTGGGCGGGAAATCACCTGGATCACCGCCATGCGAGTGCCGGATGCGGCCATCAGCGTGGTGGTGAGGGTCATGCCACCGCCTTGCGTGGCAGTGCCGTCGACCTGGCGCAGGCCCAGACCGGTTTTCCGGGTCAGGGCTTTCTCGCTGAGCTTGTTGTAGTCGGGCAGGGATTTGTGTTGCGCAGCTTCGAAATCGGCCACGGTGCCGTCGAGGAACCCGCCGTCGTTGTCCTTGACGCTGACACCGTTGGGCAGGGTGTTTTCAGCGGCGATCACCACGGTCTTGGTGGTTTCATTGCTGTACAGGGTGCCGCTGGCGCCTTCAGGGCTGGCCGGCAGCGGGTTGGCGATGAAACCCTTGGGCAGGTTGAAGGTGAACTTGCCGCTGAGCATCGAGACTTTCTGGGCGGGTGCATCGCTGGAAGTGGCCTTGGCGGCCTGCGCATTCAAAGCCCCAAGGCCGGTAGCGGCTGCCAGCAGCAGGACAACGGCTTTTTTACTCAACAATGACATCGGAATCTCCAGGGATGGGCGCGCGGTGGGGCGCGATCATCCCATGGAGGTTGTGATGCATTCCAGTGTGCTCTACCGAGTGGTCATGTGAGCACTTGTGGCGAGGGAGCTTGCTCCCGCTCGGCTGCGAAGCAGTCGCTAAGCCGCCTGCCTGTGCGGTACATCTGAAAGTGTGCAGGGGGCCGCTTCGCGACCCAGCGGGAGCAAGCTCCCTCGCCACAGGCAAGCCCCGCACCTCAGTCAAACTTCCCGCTGCGACGGATAACTCTGGATCACGTCGAGAAACTCGATCCGCCGCTCGCTGGCCAACAACCGGCGGGTTACGCCTGGTTTTGCGGGAACAGGTTGCGACGGGTTTCTTCGTCGAATTCGGCCTTGAGCACCAGTTGCTCTTTCAGGCCGTGGGCACGCTGGGCGGCCGGGCGGGCGCTGACTTCATCGTACAGGCGCTTGACGTTCGGGTACGCCGCCAGACCACTCTCGCCGAGGATGTAGGGTGCGTAGTTGGCCCAGCCCCACAATGCAATGTCGGCGATGCTGTAGGTGTCGCCCGCCAGATACTGATGTTGGGCCAGGCGCTCGTCGAGGATGCGGTAGTGGCGTTCGACTTCCTTGAAATAGCGGTTTTTCGCGTAGGGCAGATCTTCCGGTGCGTGGTGCAGGAAGTGCACCGCCTGGCCGGAGAACGGCGACAGACCGGTGCCGATGAACATCAACCACGACAGCATCTCGGCCTGGCCGGCAGCGGAGGTCGGCAGGAAACGCTGATGTTTGTACGCCAGGTGCAGCAGGATCGCCTGGGAGTCGAACACGGTGGCATCACCATCCACCAGCGCGGGTACCTTGGCGTTTGGGTTGATCGCCAAAAAGGCTGGCTGGTGTTGCTCGCCCTTGAAGGTGTCGACGCCGATCAACTCGTATGGGGTTTGCAGCTCTTCGAGCAGCAGGGCAACTTTCATCGGGTTCGGCGAAGGGTGGAAAAAGAATTTCATGGTGCAGGCCTCAGTCGGGTAGGGGGTGGAACTGAGGCTGATGTTGAAGCAAACCCGTTCGATTGACGTGCAACGTTGTTGTTCTACTCGTGCGAAATCATCGAATGGGTTTCGTTGCTTTGACGGTTCCTTCAGTGTCCGTCGCCGGGCTGGCTGGCCGCGCCAGCAGGCGTTTGGTCACGCCCAGCATGGCCACCGACACCGCGATGCCCAGCACAAAAGCGTTCATCCCCATCGTCGGCAGGGCCAGGGCCAACACCAGGCAGAAGGCGGCGAACGAGTACATGCCGGTGGCGGTGGCGCGCAACAGTGCGGCGGTGAAGGCCGGGCCACGGGTTTGCTGGGAGAATACCGCCATTACGCTGCCCAATACCGGGAACACTGCCAGCAGGCCGCTCCAGCGGTCGCCGACAGTGCTGGCCAATAGTGTCACAACCAAGGTGAGCAATGCACCGGCCACCATGCGCAGCAAGAGCTTGTCGGATTTCGGCGCAGGGCCACTGAGCACCGGTTGCACGGTGGGGAACAGGTACGGTGCGGCGAGCAGCGCGGTGGCGGCGGCGCACACCGAAAACACCAGGGATGCAGGGATCAGCGACAGGACAACCGCCACCAGCGCCCAGACCGACAGCGAGATCAACAGCGCCAGCGGCCATCCGGCCCGTTGTGCGGCCTGGGCGTAGGTCACGCAAAACGCAATCATCGCGAACATGGCTGACAGCGCGGCGGTGGCCGATTGCGCGGCGAACGCCTGGCCTTGTTCGAGGGCGAGGAACAACAGGATCGGCCCGACCACCACCGGCAACCCCGACAACCAACCGGCCACGCTCGGCCCCCAGCGTTTGCCAGCCAGGGAAATCAGTAGCAGGAAGCCTGGGATCACCAGCAATTTGAGGATCAACACGCGCACGTCTCCGACCTGTGTGAGGTGGCAACGGTAACATTGCATCGGATAGATTGCTTTATGTGTATGTGCATTTTGTATACAAAAATAGAGGCCTTTGGAAATTGTACGAAAGGGTCTATTACGCGTACGTTTTTTTGGGCATCCCGCGATGAGGCCAATCTGCCATGAACCGCCAACGAACACCGCTGCGCCATGGTCTGTGGCTGCTTGTCTTGCTGAGCTGCCAGGCCCTGGCCAATTGGCAGGATTCGCTGCCTGGTGCGCAAATCCTCGGCAGCGGTGAGTTTCGCAAGTACGGCTTCGATGTCTACAGCGCACGGCTCTGGAGTACTTCGCGGCCCCTGGCGGGCGATCAGCCGTTCGCCCTGGAGCTGATCTACCAGCGCAGCATTTCCCGTGATGACCTGGTGAACGCCAGCGTCAGGGAAATCAAGCGACTCGCCGGCACCTCGGTCAGTGCCGAGCAATTAGCGTCCTGGCAGGCGCAGATGCAACAGTCGTTCGTCGACGTGCAGGCCGGCACGCGGCTGACCGGGGTCTATCTGCCGGGGCAGGGCGCGCGGTTTTTTCTCGGTCAGCAGTTACTGCGTGATGTGAAGGACCTGCAATTCGCCAAGGCGTTTTTTGCCATCTGGCTCGATCCGCGCACCAACAACCCCGAGTTGCGCCAGCAGTTGCTGGGCGCGGCCCCGTAGACTTTGCGTTTTGCCGGGTCTGGCCCGAGGTTTGTGGTGATCAGTGGGGCGAAGAACGATGACTCGGTCTAACTGAAAAAAACCAGGCAAAAAAGAACCCGGTGCGACTTGCATCGCACCGGGTGTTTTTCCAGACGGTCACGGATCTTCGTGGGTCCCCGCACCCCCTGTTGAACGCTGTTGGCTTACGCCCGCTCGAGCGCCAGCGCCACGCCCTGACCACCACCGATACACAGGGTGGCGAGGCCTTTCTTGGCGTCACGCTTGAGCATTTCATGCAGCAGGGTCACCAGCACCCGGCAACCCGAGGCACCGATCGGGTGGCCCAGGGCGATGGCGCCGCCGTTGACGTTGACCTTGTTCAAGTCCCATTCCAGGTCCTTGGCCACCGCCAGGGATTGCGCGGCGAAGGCTTCGTTGGCTTCGATCAGGTCCAGTTGGTCGATGTTCCAGCCGGCCTTGTCCAGGCAGCGGCGGGTGGCCGATACCGGGCCGATGCCCATGATCGCCGGATCGACGCCTGCGTTGGCGTAAGCCGCGATTTTCGCCAGAACCGGCAGACCCAGGGCCTTGGCCTTTTCGGCGCTCATCAGGATCACGGCCGCGGCACCGTCGTTCAGCGACGAAGCGTTGCCGGCGGTCACCGAACCGTCCTTCTTGAAGGCTGGCTTGAGCTTGCCCAGGGATTCGGCGGTGGTGCCGGCCCGTGGCTGTTCGTCGGTGGCGAAGGACAGCGGATCGCCCTTGCGCTGCGGGATCAGGATCGGGGTGATTTCATCGACGAAGCGCCCGGCTTCGATGGCGGCCACGGCTTTCTGCTGCGAAGCGGCGGCGAACGCGTCCTGCTGCTCACGAGTCAGGCTGTACTTCTCGGCCAGGTTCTCGGCGGTGATGCCCATGTGGAAATCATTGAACGCATCCCACAGGCCATCGCTGATCATGGTGTCGACGATTTGCCCGTTGCCCATGCGCAGGCCGGTACGGGCACCGGGCATGACGTAGTTGGCCAGGCTCATGTTTTCCTGGCCACCGGCGATGATCACCTCGGCGTCGCCGCAGCGAATCGCCTGGGCGCCCAGGTGCAGGGCCTTGAGGCCGGAGCCGCAGACCTTGTTCAAAGTCATGGCCGGCACGGCGAATGGCAGCCCGGCCTTGATCGCGGCCTGGCGCGCAGGGTTTTGCCCGGCGCCGGCGGTCAGCACCTGGCCCATGATCACTTCATCGACTTGCGCAGGGTCCAGGCCGGTTTGTGCCAGCAGCTGACGGATCACCGCAGCGCCCAAGTCAACCGCGGACACATTGGCCAGGGACCCCTGGAAGCTGCCGATCGCGGTGCGCGTGGCGGCAACAATGACGACTTCTTGCATGGAATGATTCCTCACTGGGCAGCGAACTGCATTTCCGGCACGTGGTCCGGCACGATCATTTTACCGGCAGTCTTGGCAACGATCTCTTCGACGCTGACGCCCGGTGCACGCTCTTTGAGAATGAACGCGCCGTTTTCGATTTCCAGGTAGGCCAGGTCGGTCAGTACGCGCTTGATGCAACCGGCGCCGGTCAGCGGCAGGCTGCATTGGGACAGCAGCTTGGACTCACCGTCCTTGGACGCGTGGGTCATGATGACGATGATGTTGTCGGCGCCGGCCACCAGGTCCATCGCGCCGCCCATGCCCTTGACCAGTTTGCCGGGGATCATCCACGAGGCGATGTTGCCTTGCACGTCCACTTCAAAGGCACCCAGCACGGTCAGGTCGACATGACCACCGCGGATCATCGCAAAGGACTCGGCGGAGGAGAAAATCGACGCGCCGGTACGTGCGGTCACGGTTTGCTTGCCGGCGTTGATCATGTCGGCATCGATGGTTTCTTCAGTAGGAAAAGGACCCATGCCCAGCAGGCCGTTTTCCGACTGCAGCATGACTTCCATGCCTTCGGGGATGTAGTTGGCGACCAGGGTCGGAATGCCGATGCCCAGGTTCACGTAGAAGCCGTCCTGCATTTCGCGGGCGACGCGTTGAGCCATTTGTTCGCGGGAAAGTGCCATTGTCGTTATTCCTTCATTCGGTCCGGGGGCAGGGGATCACTTACGCACGGTGCGCTGTTCGATGCGTTTCTCGAACGTGCCGCAGATGATCCGGTCGACGTAGATGCCAGGGGTGTGGATCTGCGCCGGGTCCAGTTCGCCGGGTTCGACGATTTCTTCGACTTCGACCACGGTGATCTTGCCGGCGGTGGCCGCCAGCGGGTTGAAGTTCTGGGCGGTATGGCGATAGATCACGTTACCGAAATGGTCGGCTTTCCAGCCTTTGACGATGGCGAAGTCGCCGGTGATGGATTCTTCCATCAGGTACTTGCGGCCATGGAATTCGCGCACTTCCTTGCCTTCGGCGACAGGCGTGCCAACGCCGGTGGCGGTGAAGAAGGCCGGGATGCCGGCGCCGCCTGCGCGCATTTTTTCGGCGAGGGTGCCTTGCGGGGTCAGGGTGACTTCGATTTCGCCCTTGAGCAGTTGCTCTTCGAACAGCTTGTTTTCGCCGACGTAGGACGCCACCACTTTGCTGATCTGGCGGTCGGTCAGCAGTACGCCGAGGCCAAAACCGTCGACGCCGCAGTTGTTGGAGACCACGGTGAGGTCGCGAGTACCTTTGCGCTTGATCTCGTTGATCAGGTTCTCCGGAATCCCGCACAGGCCGAAGCCGCCAGCGATCACGGTCATGCCGTCTTCAAGACCTGCCAAAGCTTCCTCATAGGAACTCACGCGCTTGTCGAAACCTGCCATATGCACCTCTTTTATTCTTTGTGGGCGGCTGGCTAGCCGAATGGGAAGGAGTGTCTCGCTGCAAGATTCATTTGTTAAGTTGTTTTTTAGAGCTGATTGATTGATAAAGCTCAATAATGTGCTGCCCCGTCCCTTGCAGCTTAGAACCTGTAGCTTACAACTGGAGCATTGCCCCATGACCGTCAAGCAGATCCGCGCCTTTCTGGCCGTGGCCCAGAGCCTGAGCTTTGCCGTGGCCTGCGAGCGCTTGCACCTGTCGCAGTCGGCCCTGAGCCTGACCATCAAGGCGCTGGAGGAGGGCCTCGGCGGGCGCTTGTTCACCCGCAATACACGCAACGTGGCGCTCACCGCCGAAGGCGAATCCCTGCTGCCGCTGGCGCGCCGGTTGATCGCCGACTGGGACAATGTCGAGGATGAAATGCGCCAACGCTTCACCCTGCAGCGTGGTCGCGTGACCCTGGCGGCGATGCCGTCGTTCGCCGGCAACCTGCTGCCGCCGATCCTCAAGACCTTCCGCGCCCGTTATCCGAATGTCAACGTGACGGTCAATGACGTGATCAACGAGCAAGTGCTGGAAATGGTCCGTGACCGCCAGGTGGAACTGGGGGTGGCGTTCGAGCCGACCCAGAGTTCGTCGCTGCAATTCACGCCGTTGTACATCGACCGATTCGTTGCGGTGGTGCCCCTGGATTCGGCGCTGGCCGAACTCGATGACATCGACTGGCAGACCTTGCTCAAGGAGCCGTTCATTACCTTGCAGCGTCCGTCGACGGTGCGGGTGATGCTCGAAGAACACTTGCAGGCCCGCGGGATGAAGCTGCCGGTGGAGTTTGAAAGCCATCAACTGGCGACGGTCGGGCGCATGGTCGCCAGTGGCCTGGGCGTGAGCGCGGTGCCGGCCTTGTGTGCCGGGCAAATGCGTGAACTGGGGGCGCGTTGCATTACCTTGCGCGACCCGGTGGTGGAGCGGGCGCTTGGGGTGCTGACGTTGCCTGGGGGCGAGTTGTCGGCGGCGGCGCAGGCGTTGTTTGATGTGCTGAAAGAGGAAAATCTTGGGCAACGAGTAGCCATGCACTGAACACAATTCCTGTGTTGATCAGGAAGAGAGGCGCTCGGCCAACAACGGCAACAACCGCTCGCACGACCCCTCGATCTTCAAATCCAGCATCTCATCGGCCCGGGTCTTGCCCAGGTTGATCGCAATCAACGGCTTGCCCTGATCCACCACCGCCCGGCACAAGCGAAACGCCGAATAGGCCATCAGCGACGAGCCAATCACCAAAAGCCCCGCAGCCTGTTCGACGGCCGACATCGCCCTGGCCTCTGTGGCCTGTGCGACGTTCTCGCCAAAAAACACCACGTCCGGCTTCATCCGTTCCCCGGCGCAATGCGGGCAGTGAGGGACCTGGAAGCGCGCCTCGAAGGCCGGGTCGAGCAAGGTATCGCCATCCGGCGCCTGCACCGCGTCGACGCCAGCCAGGTACGGGTTCTGTGTTTCCATCAAGTGCTGGATCGAATCGCGCTCACTACGCTGGCCGCAATCGAGGCACAACACCCGGTGCAAACTGCCGTGGAGTTCAATTACGTCATGGCTGCCGGCCTGGTCGTGCAGGGTGTCGACGTTCTGGGTGATCAACCCGCTGATCTGCCGCGTGCCTTGCAAACGGGCCAGGGTGTCGTGGGCCACGTTCGGCTGCGCCAGACGCACCCTCGGCCAACCGAGCATCGCCCGCGCCCAATAGCGACGCCGGGACTCCGGGGCGGAGAGAAACTCCTGGTACATCATCGGCTGCCGGCCCCGGCGCACGCCCTGGTTGTCGCGATAATCCGGGATGCCCGAGGGCGTGCTGATACCGGCACCGGTCAGCACGGCAAACGGCTGATCCGCCATGAGCTGATGGAGGCGATCGAGTTGGTCACGGGTTTGGCGGTCGAGCATGGTCAGCACTGCGCAGGACACTTGAATGTGTGCAGCGTAGCATTTGCCGCCGCGCCTGCAGGAGCAGCCTGCGGCAGCTCCTGCACAGAGCGGGCGGCGGTGTTTACTTACGCGCCTCCAGAATCAGGTTGAACGGCGTTTCCGTGGCCCGGCGAAAACGGGTGAATCCGGCCTCGCTGAACACCTTGCGCAACCGCGCTTCACCGGCCTGCGCACCGAGGCCCAGGCCGACTTCCTGGGACAGCGAGTTCGGCGTGCAAATAAAGGTCGAGGCGGCGTAGAACAGACGTCCGACCGGGTTGACGTTGTCGTCGAGCAAGTCGTTGGCGTAGGGCTCGACCAGCAGCACCGTGCCGTCGTCCTTCAGCGATTCATAGGCATGTTTGGCCGCACCCACCGGGTCGCCCATGTCGTGCAGGCAGTCGAAGTAGCAGATCAGGTCGTAGTCGCTGCCGGGGTAGCTTTTGGCCGTGCCCTGGAAGAACCTGGCCCGGTCGGATACACCCCCTTCTTCGGCCCGTTGGGTGGCAACGGTAATGGATGGCGCGTGGTAGTCGAAACCGACGAAGCGCGAATCCGGAAACGCCTGGGCCATGATCACCGTCGAGGCGCCATGGCCGCAGCCGATGTCCGCCACTTTGGCCCCGGCTTCCAGTTTGGCCACCACGCCGTCGAGGGCCGGCAACCATTCGGCGACCAAATGGGCTTTGTAGCCGGGGCGGAAGAAGCGTTCGGTGCCGCTGAACATGCATGGATGGTGATCGCCCCAGGGCAGGGCGCCGTTGCCGCGCATGGCGTTGACCAGTTTGTCCTTGTCATGGAAAAACGACGCGACCACGCTGATTCCGCCCGCCACATAAACCGGTGAGTCTTCGTTTGCCAAAGCCATGGCTTGCTCCTCGGGCAGACGGAACTGGCCGTCGCGGTGTTCCATGTAGCCGGAGGCGGCATGGGCACTGAGCCATTCGCGCAGCAGGCGGGTGTTGCAGCCGGTTTTGGCGGCGAGTGCTTCCGGGGTCATTGGCTGACTGTCGGCCATCGCCCGGTACAGGCCGAGCTCTTCGCCGAGGATGACGTTGGCGAGCATCGCCGCGCCGCCCATGTCATTCACCAGTTTGCCCATGAAATCGTTGAGTCTGGCCTCGTCCATCATGTGTGCTCCTTCAGCAGGATCACGGTCCAGGGGCAGTGTTTGGCGAGGCGTTCGCCGCTGGGCGGTGGTCGTGGGAATGTACAGGGCACCAAGCGGGTCCTGTGTGCAGTAAGTTTAGTTCGGGCCTTGTACCGCGCGGCCTGGCGCGACGAAAGCTACATGTTCCTGACGGACACCGCTCCCTCAGGGGATTTGTGCTGTGTATCTCACTGTATCTCACCGGCCTTTCGATACAGTCCCGCGCAACTTCAGACCCCAGCCGAACACAGAACCGATACAAACCTGCGATGAACTGTGAAGGCCGTTTTGGCGCCGTTAAACCGTGGCGGCCAAGACGCTCTCCCTGGCCGTCGCGACCGGCGGCCGTACGCTCGACTCTGTTCCGCGCCTGATGCGGTCAAGGGGACTTCCATGACAACGCTTGTGTCTCAACCCGATCCCAACGTCACACCCGTGGATCGACTGCGGGTCGATCACTACACCAACGGCATCATTGGCCCGAGCCAGCCAATGCTCGGGCCGTTGGTCGACGGCGGTACGCTGATCACCGGTACGCCACCGGGCTGTTGGGGACCGATGATCACGCCCGCCTTCGAGGGCGGGCATGAAGTGACGCAACCGGTGGCGATCGCCGGGGCGCAAATCGGTGATGCCGTGGCCATCAAGATCAAAAGCATGCGCGTGACGTCGCTGGCGACTTCATCCGGGGTGATGAGCTTTGTTGAGGGGCGGTACAACGGCGATCCGTTCGTTTCTAAATTCTGCTCCATGTGCGGCACCGATCATCCCGCCAGCCATGTCGAAGGCATCGGCGCCGAGGCTATTCGCTGCAACCACTGTGGTGCCGAAGTCAGCGCGTTTTGTTTCAGCCACGGCTATGTGATTGTGTTCGATGCGCAGAACCAGGTCAGCCTGACGGTCAATCAGGACATCGCCAATCGGCTGGCAGGTAACGCCTCAGAAATGTCGGCGCTGCCGGAATTCGCCGCCCAGCATTCGATACTGTCCCTGGCCCGTGCCGACATTCCAGGTGTTGCGGCTCACATGCGGCCGTTTCTCGGCAACATCGGCACCCTGCCATCCCGGGACTTGCCCGATTCCCACAACTGCGCCGACTTCGGCCAGTACCTGATCAATGCACCGCACCGTTTCGGCATGACTCGCGAAGAGCTGCACGCGGCGAAAACCGACGGCCACATGGACACCAACTCGATTCGCGAAGGCTGCGTGCTGATTTGCCCGGTTAAAGTTCCCGGTGCCGGGGTGTACATGGGTGACATGCATGCCCAACAGGGCAATGGCGAAATCGCCGGGCACGCCACCGATTGTTCCGGGGAAACCGAAGTGGTGGTGCAAGTGGTGAAGAACCTGACCCTGGAAGGGCCGATCCTGTTGCAAAATCTCGATGACTTGCCGCCGATGGCCCGGCCAATGAACGCCGAACAACGGGCAAGAGTCCGTGAGCTGGGTGAGCGTTGGGGCCAGCACGAGATCGAACAGAGTGGGCCGATCACCTTCATCGGCAGCGGCGAGAACCTCAACCTGGCGGTGGAAAACGGCCTGCAACGAGCCGCTTCCGTTACCGGCCTGCCTTATGACGAAGTCCTCAACCGCGCCACCATCACCGGATCGATCGACATCAGTCGCCTGCCGGGCACCGTGCGTGTGACGTTCCTGTGCCCGATGAATGTGCTCGATCGCATGGGCATCGGCCATCTGGTGCGTGAGAAATACGACCTGGCCTGATAGCCAGTGGCGGGTCTGTACCGCAGTGTGTATGGACTTGCTGGCGATACACACGCTGGCATTTTCCGGCACAAGTGAACACAGGCCCGATACACCGCTTCGATTAACTGTGTCTGACGGCGGGCATCGATTCGGTGCCCGTACCCCCAGCCATCGTCTGAGATCGACATCATGCAAACCCCCGTCACTCCCGTAGCGAAGGCCAGCGTCGGCCTGGGCCTGCGCCGCGGTTTAATGAAAGACCTCCAGGCCGCACCGGCAGGCGATTTCGACTTTCTGGAAGTCGCCCCGGAAAACTGGATCGGTATCGGCGGTGCCCACGGCGCGGCATTGCGCGCCCTGGCTGAACGCTATCCATTGTCCTGTCACGGCTTGTCCCTGTCCCTGGGCGGGCCGTCGGCGCTGGACGTCGATTTTCTGCATGAGGTTCGCAGCTTCCTCGATCACTACAACGTGCCGCTGTACAGCGAGCACCTGAGCTATTGCAGCGATGACGGCCACCTGTACGACCTGTTGCCGTTGCCGTTTACCGAAGAAGCGGTGCACCACGTCGCGGCGCGTATCCGTCAGGCCCAGGACATTCTCGGGCGACGTCTGGCGGTGGAAAACGTCTCTTATTACGCCGCGCCTCAACAGGACATGGACGAGGTGACATTCACCAATGCCGTGCTGCGCGAGGCCGATTGCGACCTGTTGCTGGACGTCAATAACGTCTACGTCAATTCGATCAACCACGGCTTCGATCCGCAGGCGTTTCTGGCTGGCATCGATTCGGGCCGGGTGGTGGCGATGCACATTGCCGGGCATTTCGACGAGTCCGACACCTTGAAGATCGACACCCACGGCGCTTCGGTCAAACCGGCGGTTTGGTCGTTGCTGGCCCAGGCTTATGCCCGGTTTGGCGCACAACCGACCTTGCTGGAGCGGGATTTCAACTTTCCGGCATTCGCCGAACTGGTGGCGGAATTGCAGACCATTCGCCGTTTGCAACAGGAGGTTTGAACCGTGGAGAAGTCGAGTCTTTTGCATCAACAAACCACCATGGGCCTGTACCTGCGCGACCCTGAACACAACGCGCCACCCAGCGAAATGGACCCGGTGCGGGCACAGGTTTATCGCGATCTGGTGTTCGCCAACCTGTCTTCGCTGCTCAGTGGCACTTTTCCGGTGCTGGTGAAGATTCTGGGTGATGAACGCTGGCGGTCGCTGGTGCGGATCTTTCTGCGGGACTACCGCGCCTGCACGCCGAAATTTGGTGAGATTGCTCAAGAGTTTGTCGAGTTTCTCTCGGCCGGGCCTCAGACGTTGAGCGATGGGCCGTGGCCGCCGTTCATGGTGGAGCTGGCGCATTACGAGTGGGTGGAAATGGCGCTGCAACAGTCTGATGCCGAGCCTCTGGTTGGCGGTGATTCCGCGTTGCTGCTGGATCGGCACTTGCGGGTGTCGCCGCTGGCCTGGCCGTTGGCGTATGCCTGGCCGGTGCAACGGGTGGGGCCGGATTATCAGCCGGACGTTTTACCTGCTCAGCCGACCTTGTTGCTGGTACGGCGGGCGGAGGACTGGAGTGTGAGGTTTTCCGAATTGAGTCCGTTGGCGTGGCGGTTGTTGCAGAGGATTGGCGAGTTTCCCGAGTTGACCGGGCGTGAGCAGTTGCAAGGATTGGCGGTGGAGGCGGGGCAGGTTGGCTCTTCGGCGTTTTTCGAGGGTGGTCTGGGGTTGTTGCGGCAGATGCATGGGGAGGGGGTTGTTGGGGGCGGTTGATCTTCTTTGACCTTGGCGGTCTTTGGGCTGACCAGGTTCTTGGTCGATTGAGTACATATCCGTTTCTGCGGTAATGGCCTCTAATGGTTTCGCCCTTACGGCGAGTCACTTTTTTTACAAGCGCCTAAAAAAAGTAACCCAAAAAACGCTCGCCCCGAACGTACGGCCCCTCGCCTGGGCTCGGGGTTCCTTCGCTCCGGCATTCATCCGGGGGCATCGCCTCCGGTCGGCTTCGCTCGACCTCCTCTCGATGTGTTCGGCTGCGCCGAACGGCGCTGCGCGCCCACCCCCGGATGAACGCCTCCACTCAGCCTGCCGAGGGGGCGGGTGGATCAAGATCAAGAGCTGCAGGCGAGCTAACGCTCGGCCTGATGAGTGGTGAAGAGCGTGGGTGTACGCGGCACTGCTTTTGCTCTTCTGTGGGGGCGGCGGTGCGGCGATCCGACCTGCTCGCGATGACGACCTGACAGCCGATCGAAACTTTTCGGATGTACTGAGTACCTGTGGGAGAGGGCTTGCTCGCGAAGACGGTCTGTCAGCCGACTCAATTCTCACAGGCGAACGAACCCCGCGATCAGGCCGGCCGGTAGGCCGCCTCGCTTTTGCTTTGGCTTTAGCTTTTGATCTTCTTGCCCCCTCGTGAGCCCACGGAGCAGGACCGGAGCGAGGGCATGCCGAGACTTGGCGAGGCACCGAACGTCAGGGGCAAAGCGCTTTGGTTACTTTCGCGCTTTTCGAAAGTGACCCGCCGTAAGGGCGGAACCAATAGCGGCCGTTACCGCAGAAACGGATATGTACACCCGCAAAAAACCACGCCGCCTGCTAGGCAGCCATCGCGGGGCCACGCTCCCACAGGAATTGCGGATTACTCCAGAACGCCCTGTGCGCGGTGAGGCGCAGCATCGCCCGCAGCGGCATAGGCCACCCGCGGCACACCCGGCAAGCGCTGTTCCAGCAGTACACTCAAGGACTCGCCCGGTTCCAGGTAGGCATCGCCGAAGTCGGCGCCGAGCTGGTTCGGGTGGGCGACGATTTCCAGCAGTCCGTCGGGTGGCGGCTCGGCGTTGCGCAGATCCACCGGGGTGCACACGTAGTCGGCGGTGGCGCCGGCCAGGTTGCTCAGGCGACGGTTGAGCAGGTCCTTGAACACGCGCTTGGGCAGGCTGAGGTTTTGTCCCAGGTTGCGTGCCAGACGCACCGGCACCCCCTGGCGGGCGGCGAAGCGCGCGACGATCTCGCCGATCGGCCAGATGTTGTGCACGTGTTGATGGGAGTCCAGGTGGCTGGGGCGCAGGCCGTTGTCCAGGCAACGCTGCCACTGGGCTTCGAGTTCTTCGAGCACGGCGTGGCGATCCCGGCGCCCGAGCCATAGGCGGGTGCGGGGCAGTTTGAGGTCGAACACGCCGGCACCGTCGCAAAACGTCGGACGCTGCACAATGCTCTGGCTCAACGGCCGGCCGTAGGTCAGGTTGAAGTGCAGGCCGATGCGGCCTTCGAGCAACGGATGCCGGGCCAGGACGCAGGCCGCTTCGAAAGCCGGCATGTTGGCCATGGCGGTGGCGGAGCTGATGAGCCCGGCCTGGAACGCGCCCAGGATCACCGCGTTTTCGCAGGCACTGAGGCCGAAATCGTCAGCGTTGACTATCACTTGCCGAGGCATGTTTACCCTCCTTGAGGTTTTCCGTAGGCGCAGGCGCTTTGACAGCAGGTGCCGCGCCGGGCGCCGGGGTGGCGACTGCGGCCGCGGCGCGTCTGGCGCGCCATTGCTGCAATCGGGGTTTGAAGCGTTGCCAGATCCGCAAGGCCAGCCCCAGCAGCAGACCGCTGGGGCGCCCGGAGTAAAAACTCCAGCGCCAGTGTTCCAGTTGCCCGGTCATGCGTTCGTGCAGTTGATGGCTGGAGTTTTCCAGGCTGACCCGTGACGCATCGATCCACTGCCAGTTGTCTTCGAGGCCCCAGCGAATCCACTCTTCGAGCAGCACCCGGCCGCTGCCCAGGTCGGCATATTGCGGCAGGAACGCCAGGTTGTAGTCGTACAGTCGGCCCTGTTCCAGCAAGCCGAGTCGATAGCTGATGCAGCGCCCCTCCAGCTCCAGCACTACCACGCGCACCAGGCCTCGGGCCGCCAGGGCGGTGAAGGCGCGGTCCATCCACTGGCGATGGCGGGCATCGGAAAAGATCCCGACCCCTTCATCGCCTTTCCAGCTCACGGCTTCGACTTCACTGATTTCCTGCAATAGCGGCCCCATGGTCAGGGAGTCGGGGGTAATCCGCCGCACCTGGGCACCACACGCGGCGATGCGTTTGCGCGCGCGGCGCAGTTTGTAGCGCGGGTCGCCGGAGACTTCCTGATGGTCGGCCTCGCTGATCAGGTGCACCGGCACTCGACAGCTGAGGCGTTGTTCGGCGGTCGAACTCAATGCCTGCCACGGCGCCAGGGCCTGTGCCTGGGCCGTGGAACCGGCCAGTTCGTTGAGTTGCAGCACGGCATGGGGCAGGCGTTGCCGGATCTGCGTCAGCGCCTTGCGTAAATTGTCGTCGTCCAGCCTCGTCAGCAGTGCGAGGCGGTCGGCGAGGGGATAGCCCAAATGATGCAGGACCCGAAACGGCAAACGCGCAAAGCGCTCCACGGACGCCACCAGCGGCAGGCACAGCGCCAGTTCTTCACCCTGCCAGCCAAGCAGTACGTGCAACTGCTCGCCCGGATTGAGTGCCAGTTCCGAGGCGTACAGCCAGGCCAGGGTGTTGAACGGTGTGTGGTCCGTTACGCGCAGGCGCAACGCTTCGTAAGCCGCTATCGGAAAGTCGTCGGTGCACAGCGAAGTGCGCCATTCGAATCGTGCAGACATAAGATCAGCTCGCCTCGGCCGGAACAGGAGAGGGTGCCGGTTTGCGCAAGGCATTCAGGCGGGAACCGCTGTAGCGGGTTTCGCGGAAGAAGCGCCAGCCGAACAGGTGGTAGATGTTCATGATCCGTCCCTGCTCGCGATACCCCATGCGCATGTGCATCTTGAGCGCGGGAATGTTGTGGGACTCGCAGATATCCACCACTTTGTTGCAACCCTGATCAGCCATGGCTTTCCACAGGTTCAGTTGGAAATCGACCGACAGCGTGGTGCCCCGGTAGGCAGGAATCTGCTCGATGGCGAACTCGAAGAACTCACCTGGCTTCACCGGGAACATGCAGCCGTAGTAATGACGGTCGAGATAATCGCGTGTGCTGCCCCAGATAAAGGCCACGGTATCGCCGTTTTCATCCAGATACATGTGCCCGGTGTAGCCTTCGGACGCCAATTCGGCCATGGTGCCCACGCGATCGCCGAAGTGTTTGGCGAACGCCACGGCGTTCTGTGGGGTGATGGTTTCCAGCCGCAGCGGTGAATAGGGCCGAAGGTTGTGTGGTGGTACCGGGCTCACCAGATCACGCTCCATCCACAACAGTTCTTCGTGGAAAAATACGTAGTGTTTCCACACTTTGCCGACGGTGGCGCGCAAGCCTTTTTGCTTGATGTGATCGCTGAGTTTTTTCAGAACATTCATGTTTTCGACTCCTGACGGTGTTGGCCGTGAGTGGATTGACTCAAGGCGCGACGAATCGTCCACGCGGTAAAAAATCAATGACGTTCATGAGGTGCTCCAGCTGAGGGCAAACAGGGTTTCTCCTGGTAAATCGAAGTTGATGTGACCCTCCAGGCATTTGAAAGATGCGTCGCGACTGCGGTTGTCGGCGCCGAAATAACGCAATGATCCCTGGGCCAATGGGCATTGCGTGCCGGCCAGGCTCACACGCTGCAAGCGTGAGCCTTTGTTGACGCCCAGCAGGCTGCGTTGGTGCCCGGCAGACATGGCCAACACGTCAACCTCGAAGGCGTCGTTCTCCAGGCGCATGACATCGTGTAGCCAATGCTGGCGGATAAATTGCTGCGCCAGGCCCACGGGCTTGAGCTCGAATTCATCCTCGCCGAGCACGCGCAACATGCCCTTGGGATACTCAGGTTCGTCGGCGGCCTGGAACCAGCCGAGCATGTCGAGCAAGCCGTCCTGGGAAGCATTGATGATGACCGAGGCCCACCATAACGAGGCGTAGTGGGTTTCCTGATCGTAAGGGCTGAGGCTGGCCCCGCTGGACATGTTGGTCTGGTCCAGCAACAGGGCTTTGCGCGGTCGTCCCTGGGCGTCGAGCCCCACCAGCTCTGCCGCTTTGCGTACGCTATCGCGGTAGACACGGGTCGCCAGCAGGTCGCGGACCATCCATTCGTGCCAGGCCAGCGCATCGATCTTGTCGCCGGACTCGGCCAGCAAGCGTCGGGCCCAGTCGATGCCGCGCTTGTCGGCGGCATGGTCGACGAACGGGCCATTGACGAACCGGGAACTGGCCGGCATGGCGATGCGTACGCCGGCTTTGGCGTTGTCCGGGTTGCTGCGCACTTGCCAGGCCATGCTGTTGAAGATGCGCTGGTAGCTGGCGTAGTCCGGGTAGTTGAGGTTCGGTTCGTCGGCAAAGCCGATGTAGTGCGTGCCCTTGCCGCCAAGTGCGCGTGTGGCGGCGAGCCAGGCGTCGAGGCCGGCGTTGCTGGTGGTGTCGGCGCGCAGGTAGGCCTGGCGCTGTCTGCCGGCCAGCAGGGTGATGTCCTGGGTGATGCCCAAGCGATCCTGATACAGCCGGCGGAACACGTCTTCGTAATGCGGCCGCGTCGCCATGATGTCGACCAGGCTGTAATAGGTTCCGGCCTGTGGTTGCAGGGCATCGAGCACGGCGAAACTGGAATCCGGCAGTCGCGCATAGGGCAGGGCGATCCCCAGGTTCGGGGTCTTGCCGAGCACGTCGTTGTGCAGCGTCAGCCGGGTCTGGCCTTCGTCTTCGCGCAAGGGTTTGAGCTGTTGCGGGTTCTGGGCGAACAGGTTGGCCGTGCCGTCGAGCCAGAATGCGACCTTGCCGCTACCGCGCAGGTGCAGGCGCCAGACTTGATCGGTGGTTGCAACGGGCAACTCGATTTTGTCGAACTGCCAATAGGCGGGGTAAGGCTTTAGAGACAGTGAAAGTTGTTGGCCGTCACTCACGCGCTGCGCTTGCAACGCGCCGACGCCGCCGTGGAATTTTCCGGCCAGCACCGCGTGCTCACCGGCCGCGACCTTGAAATACAACTCGTCACCGTCCCGGGGCTCGGCGCTGAAATGCACCTTGGCCGGGGCGAACAGTGCGACGGTGTGGTCGTCGTGCTCAACCGTATAACGGCGGAAGCTGTAGCCGGGAATTTCCAGTCGATAACTGGCGGCTGCCGGCGCCAGGTTCCAGCGTTGACTACCGCGGGGCTCATTGGCGGCAATCAGTCGTTCGCTCTGGAGTTTGCCCTGGCCGTCGAGCAAGTAGAGGTGCTCTTCGTTGGCTTCAGCCTGCCACACCGGGGCCCAGAGCACGGTCAGGCTGTCGGGGCGGTCCGTTTGCAGGTACAGGCTGCCGTCGCGGATATCGGCCCAACGCATGGTTGCGGCTTCGGCGCTCAGCCCGAGGCCAAGACTCACCAGCAATAACAGGTGTTTCATGCCGATTTCCGTTGCAGCATCAGCAGCATCGGCGCGATGTCGCCGGGCAGGACGATGAGCGTTTGCCAGACCGGCACGTGGCTCAACCGGCAATACACCACCAACAGCGCCAGGGTCACGGCCAGGTACGCGATAGAGGATGCGGCTGCTGCGCCGACGATGCCGTAGGTCGGGATCAGCAGCACATTGAGCGCCAGGTTGAGCAGGGCGCTGAGGCCCATCAACAACGAAATCGTGCCGGGCCGGTTCTTGCCCAGCAGGTCCAGGCGCAGAATGCTCATGTAGCACAGACCCAACAGGCCCGGCAGCAGCGCCAGTAACGCAGGATATGCAGGCTGATAGGCCTCGCCAAACAGCGTCACGATCAACCATTCACCGACCACTGCCATGGTCAGGCAAGCGCCGAGCATCACCGTAGCGGTCAAGCGCAAGGCCAGTGGCGTGACTTTTTCGATGCCTTCTTCCTGTTGCAGCAGGCGCTTCATCAGCGGTGTGGTCACTGCTTCCGGAACGATCAGCAGCAACTCGGCGGCCGCGCTGGCCATGGCGTAGTGACCCAGCGCCGTGGTGCCGAGCAGGGCACCGATGAACAGGTAGTCGGAGCGCAGAATCACTTGCTGGAACAGCAGGTCTGGATGACTGCGGGCGCTGTAGCGCAGCAGTTCGTTCTGGCTGGCGCGGTCCCATTGCAGGTTCAGCGGATGCTCGCGCCTGAGCCACACCGAACCGGCCAGCACCACCAGGCTGATCCCCGTCAGCCAACTGATCAGCGCCGCTTCCAGGGCCGCGCTTTTCCACATCCAGAACAGGGCAAGGAACACCAGCAGCGGCGCCAGCGACTCGATCAGGCGCAAGGCATTGAAGGCGACCACGCCGCCCGAGGCGTTGTGCAGGGTCAGCAAACCGCTTTTGAGCACGGTCAGCGGCACCGCCAACAGCAACAGCCAGGCGAGTAGGCCCAATTGCGTGGTGATGCCCAGTTCACTGCCGAACTCGCGGGTCAGCGCCACCACCAGCAAGGTCAGCAACGCCGCCGGCAGACAACCGAACAGCAGCACCTGACTGAGCAGCAAGCCCATCGGTCGCTGCTTGGCCGCCTGGTAGCCCACCGCTGAATTCAAGCCGCCGCTGGTGGCAGCGCTGATCAGGTCGGGCAGGGCGCTGAGCAAGGCAAACAAGCCCCGTTCGCTGGGGCCGAGAATCCGCGCCAGCAACACGTTGCGCAGCAAGCGCAGGGCGATCATCACCAGTTTGGTGCCCATGCTCAGGGCCAGGTGCCTGAGGTAGTTGTTGCGGCTCATGGACGCGCCCCACGGTAGATGCGCCAGGACAGCAACCCGGGATTGCGCGCGGTGCGCTGGCTGACGCCGAAGCGTGGCAGGGCCAGTGGATCTTCGGTTCCTCGATAAATGCCGGTGTCGGTGCCCAGGGCAAACGGGAAGTGATGCCTGGCCACCTGTTGGCGCACCCGCGCATCGTTGTCGCCATTGGGGTAGCAGTAAACCGGCAACGGCCGGTTGCAACCGTGGAGCAGCGCCTCGCGACTGCGGTTCAGTTCTTCATCCAGGCGTTGATCGTCGAGACCGGTGAGGATGGCGTGGCTGGCGCCGTGGGGGCCGAAGCGCACCAGGCCGGACGCTTCCAGGTGGCGCACTTGCTGCCAGTCCAGCGCCTGGGGCAACGACTCTTGCGGGCAGTCGTCGGTCAGGCGATTGAGGTCCAGGGGTGACAGGGTTTTCAGGCTCTGCAAAAAGTTCAGCAACGCCAGGCTGCGGCGTTGCTGATCCGGGTCGTCGCACAATGCCGGCAACGGACGCCCAAGTTGCTGCAAGCGTTCGATCAGCTGCAGGCGTGCCTGTTCGCCATGGCTGTTCCACAGGGTTTCGCCAATGCTTTCCCACCAGAAGCGCTGGCGGCTGCCGATGAAATCGGTGGACAGAAAGATGCTCGCCGGCACCTGGTGTTTTTGCAGCAGCGGGAACGCGTTCAGCGCGTTGTCGCGCCAGCCGTCGTCGAAGGTCAGCGCCACTTTTGGCCGCTCCGAGCGCGCACCCGGTTGCAGAATGTCCATCAGCGGCACGCAGTCGAAGTGTTTTTTCAACCACGCCAGCAGATGTTCAAACGCCTTTGGCCCGACGCACAGTTCATTGCGATGGGGCAGTTCGGCGGCCTGGTCGCTGGCCAGCACCCGGTGCAGCATCAGGATCACCCCGGCGCCGTGCAGTTGATTGCGCCCGACCGGAGAGTTGAGGTACAGCCAGCCACTGGTGCGTTTTAACAGTTGTTTGATCGCCACGGCACGCGCCTCTCATCGATTTTGCTCGGGGTTCCATTGGGCGTAACGCTGACCGCGCAGGAACTGCCACAGGCCGATGCTCATCCCGGCAAGGGTCACCAGGAGGAACGCGGCGAGGCGAAAGGGTTTGGGCAAGCGGTGTTGCGAATCCAGCAGGCCGGCAATGGCCGCCGTGTAACCGAGCAGTTGAGCGATCAGGCTCAGGCGATAAAAGCCGTGATCCTCCCACAGCCAGAAATTGCTCAGCAGCAACGGCAGCAACAGGATCGGCGCCAGCCGCCGGATCAGCTTGTGGCTGATCAACGCAATCGCATACAGGCCATGGGTCCGCGGATTAAGCAGCTCCCGGCGCTGGGCCAGGCTTTGCAAGCCACCCACCGTGACCCGCTGACGGCGACGGAATTGCTTGTCGGCTTCGTCCACACCCTGGTCGATTACCCGGGCCTGGGGCACGTAGACAATCCGCTTGAACGCCACCGGCGCGCAGGTGCTGATAAAGAAATCGTCGTTGACCTCCGCCGGCACGCTCTGGAACAACTCGCGGCGCAGGGCGAGCAATGCGCCATCGGCGGAGACCATGCAGCCGGTGCGATTTTCCACGTAGCGCAGCCAGCCTTCGTAATGCCGATACAGGCTGTCGCCCACGCTCAACCCCTTGCCGGTCACCGGGATCACCATATGCCCGGCGCAGCCACCGACCTGCGGGTCGTTGAGCGGCGCGAGCAAATGGCCGAGGGTGTCGGTGGACCATTGGTTGTCGGCGTCGGTGAACACCAGGATCGCGCCGCTGCTGATCGCGACCCCGGCATTGAGCGTCGCCGCCTTGCCCTGGCGGGGCAGGTCAAGCACGGTGATGCGCGGGTCATTGACCTTGTGTGCACAGGCCACGGTGTCGTCGGTCGAGCCGTCACTGGCGAGGATAATGTGCAGCGAGCGGGCCTGATAATCCTGGGCCAGCACAGTGCGCAGTTTTTCTTCGATATGCCGCGCTTCGTTGTGCGCGGCAATCACGATGCTTACGTCCATCGGTTGGGCCGGTCCGTGGCGCGGTGCCGGGTAAAACGGCGCCAGCAAGGTCAGCAACAGGGGGTAGCCGAGGTAGGCGTAAACCGGTAGCAACAGGCACAACCAGTAAATGAATTCAGCCACGGGCGGGCCTCCTGGCATTCCAATGACAAAGGCTGAGGATGAATCCGGCGCCCGCCAGGTGCAGGCGCACCCAGTGCAGGCCCCAGAGTTGCAGGGTCAGGAGCGGGTCGCGGTGCCTGGCACTCTGACGCAGGCTCAGTGCCAGGGCGGGCAGGACGGTCAGCAGCAGCATCAGCAACGAATGATGGGGGAAACCGTCGAACAGGGCGGAAATAGCCATGAAATCGATCACCCAGGCGGCAATCGACAGCAGCGGAAAGCGCAGCAACCGCAGGCTCGGGCCATGGGTGCGCAGCAGTTGCAGATGACTGCCCTGGCGCCACAGTTCCTTGCCCATCCACTCCCGCCAACTGCATTCGTAACCCCAATGCAGCGCCACGCTTTGGTTGACCGAGAGCAGCTTGGCACCGGCGTCGACCAGGCGCATGGTCAGTTCCTTGTCCTCGCCGGTGCGCAGTTGTTCATTGAAACCACCGACCTTGTCGAACCAGCGACGGCGCATCAGCAGGTTGCAAGTGGGCAGCCATTGCGCGACATGCAGCGGCTGCGTATCGGGGCGCAAGGTGCGGCGCTGCCAGGCGTCGGCGTACCACGGCGCTTCGGCCGGGGTGTGCAGGTCCAGGCCGATGACATCGGCCTGGCCGCCGGACTCGAGGTCGAACAACAGCTTGAGCCAGTTCTCGGGCATCTCGACGTCGGCATCGATAAAGGCCAGCCATTCACCACTGGCAATCGCCGCTCCGCGATTGCGTAATGCGCCGATGAGCAGGCCGGGCAGGACCAGAACCTGGGCGCCGAACTGCCGGGCAATGTCCGGGCCCTGGTCGTCGGAGCCGTTGTCGAGCACGATCAACTCGCATTCGACGTTGGCCGCCTCGGCGGCATGTCGTGCCGCGAGCAGGGTCCGGGCGATGTGCTGCTCCTCGTTGTACATTGGAATGATGATGCTGATGCAATTCATGCCTTGACCTCTTTCAGCGGGGCTTCTTCGGCTTTCGTGCGCAGCACGCCGGTCAACGCGAGCATGATCCACAGATACTTATGGTTCGGCGCGCTGAGGAACATCAGGAACAACGTCAACGACAGAAAGCTCATGCTCAGGTGGGTCATCAGATCGGCCTGATGCCCGTCTCCTCGCAACAGCCAGGCCCGGCGGGCGCGAATCAGGTTGTACAACCCCAGGGCCAGCATGCCGACGAACATCAGGCCGGCGGGAATCCCCAGTTCACTGAAGATTTCCAGGTAGGTGTTGTGGGCGCGGCGGTACAGGTCGTCGGTCTTGCCGCTGACGGAAAAGGTCTTGGCATAACCGGTGGTGGCGTAGTGCAGCGGGAACGTGCCGGGGCCGGTGCCGAGCAAGGGGTTCTCGGCGATCATGGCGCTGCCGACCACAATGTAGGAGGCGCGACGGCCCAGGGACGCGTCCTGACTCTTGGCCCCAGAGCTGAGGATGCTCAGCGACTGGATGCGCGCCACGTAACTTGCCGGCATCGCATAGAGCCCAAGCGTAATCACAATCGTCAGGCCGAGCATGGCAAAGCCCAGGTGGCGTGGACGAATATGTGGTAACTGCGCGCGATAGTGCCACGTGCCGATCAACAGGCTGAGGAGCAACACCACCAGCCCCGAACGGGATTCAGTCTTGGTCATGCCGGCCAGCAGCACGAGGGCACAGGCCCCCCAGAACAACCGGTGCAACCGGTTCGGGCTGCGGACCACCAGCAACAGCGCCATGGGCACGGCGAAGGCGATCATCAGGGCAAATTCGTTCGGGTCATTGAGCATGCCGGACGCACGGCCTTCGTCCTGGTATTTGGCAGAGAACATCGCCATGGCGCAGGTCATCGCGACACTGACGGCAACCAGTTTGGCGAACATGTCGAGGTTCAACTCACGTCCGACCAGCAGGGTGATGACAAACAGAATCAGGCCAACGCTCAATTCGCGCAGGTGGCCCAGGGAGAAGCCCATGTCGTCGGTGTTCAACAGGCTCAGCAGGTACAGCACCATGAACCCGACCAGGAAACGCCAGATATTGCTGCGCAGGCGCTCGGACGGCAGTTGGTGAATCGCCAGTTGCAGCATCAGGATCAGCGCCAGCGAAGCCCCGAGGAACTTGGAGCCCGACAGCGCGCTGTCCTTGAACAGCCCCTCGAAAGGCAGGATGGCGACAATCCCCAGCAGGCCCCAGGCAGGCTTGCGGTACAGCACCGCGACACCCACCAGGCCCAGCACCGCTCCCGGCGCCAGATACGGATAGGGGCTGGCCAGCAATCCGAGGCAGACCAGGCCGAGCAAACTGACGATCGAGAGCGGAACAATCACGCACGTGCCTCCCGTGCAGTGCGGATGTAAAGCTGCGACCAGCGTTCGGCCAGGGCCTTGAGGTCGTAGCGGTCCCGTTGCGTACGTTTTGCGTTGTCGATCAACTCGCCGGCCAGGGCCGGGTCACCCAGCAGCGCGCCGATCTGGCGGGCGAGGGCGGTGCTGTCGGTGGGCGCGGCGAGCAGGCCGTTGTGGCGGTCCTGCAAAACATCGGGAATCCCGCCGACGCCGAAGGCCACCACCGGCACCCCGGCCTGCATCGCTTCGAGCAGAATCATGGGCGTGCCTTCGGTGCGCGAACTGATCACCAGCGCATCGAGTTGTCGCCACCAGGTGCGCATGTCGGTCTGGTAACCCGGTAATGTGATGCGCGCCTGCAAGCCTGCCTCGTCGATCCGCGCCTGCAGGCTTTCGCGCTCCGGCCCGTCGCCGAGCATCACCGCGTCCAGTTGCGGGTACTGCTGACACAACGGGATCAGCGCATCGAGAAACAGGTCAGGGCCTTTTTCGCTGCTCAGGCGCCCGACGTAGCCAGCCAGCCAGCGTTGTCGCTCGCCACTGTGCGGCAGCAAGTCGTCGGCCTCCGGCAGGCCGTTGGGGATTACCTGCAACTTGTCCGTGCGCACATTGGCCTGACGGTGCAGCGCCGCAATGCTTTCGGCGACACACACCACCCGGTTCACCGAGGCTGTGCGGCACAATTGCAGGCTCAGCCAGGTGTAGAACTTCTGCTTGCGACTGCGCGGGGTGAAGCCGTGCTGGGTGATCACCAGTGGCAGGCGCAACAGCGTGGCGCCGAGCCAGCCGAACAACAGGCCCTTGAAGTTGTGCGTATTGATCAGTGGCCGCCGGTCCCGTCGCTGGCGCAAATGCCCAAGCAATGCGCCCAGGCCTGCACAGCCGAGGCAATCGACACCGGCCTGGCGAAATCGCGTGATCAGCTCTGGCGGCGCATCGAGAAACAGCACCTGGTGCTGCCCCGGCGTCGCCAGGCAATGATCCAGCAGCATCCGCTCGGCGCCATAGAAGCCGCCGCTGCTGAGCAAATGAATGATCGGCAGGTCGTGGGCGGTGCCGAGCGGCGCGTTCAATTGCGCACCCAATGCACGAGGGCCGGTACGCTCCAGTTCTTGTGCGGGTTGTTCGGCTGGGTGCTGTGATCATTGATCACCAGCAGCACCGGCAAGCCCAGTTCATGGGTGATTTGCGCAGGGTGCTTGAAGCGGTGGTCGAAGAATTCACGCACATAGACCAGGGCAATCGCCAGCAGCAAACCGGTGAACAGCCCGAACGGAATGATCAGCATCGGCTTGGGGAACGCCGCTTCGGTCGGTTCGAACGGCGGGCTGAGTATCCGTGCGTTGGACAGGTCGTTGTCCAGTGCGCGCGCGGTGCTGCTTTCAGCGAAGCGCTGGGCATAGGTGGCGAACGCCTTGTGCAGCGCGTTGATCTCGGTGTCCATCTGCCGCAGCTTGCTACGGGTTTCCTGCAATTGATGGATGCGATTCTTGAACTCGGCAATGCGCGCGTTTTTCTGGTCGATGACCGAGCTGATCGTCACCAGGTCGCTGGTGCGCTCCTGAATCCGGTTGCTGACGATCTTCAGGAATTGCCCACGGGCCCGGATGATTTGCTCGCGGGCCATTTGCATCGGATCACTGCCAGGCTGCAAGACCGCCAGGTCGTCCATGTAGCGGCTGACCAGGGTCGTCAGTCGCTCACCCAGTTGCTTGATCTCGCGGTCTTCGAACGCGACGCTGTCGACCGTGGTGGTGAAGGTGTAGGGGAAGGTGTAGTCGTTGAATCTGGCATTGTTGGCGGTCGCCAGGCTGGCTTTCAGGTAATCGAGCCAGCGCTGGCTTTGCAGCAGTCGGTCCTGATACAGGTTGAGTGCCTGCTCCTCGGTGTTGATCGCGTTGAGGCGGAATGTGATTTCTTCCTTGGGGTCGGACGAACCGATGCTTTCGAGCAAGGCCAGGCGATTGGCTTCCAGGCCATCGAGACGCACCTGGTACTGCAATTTCTTGGTCTCGTAGAAACTCTGCGGCAGGTCGATCGATTGCATTTCCTGGCGGGTGACCAGGTAGTTTTGCAGCAGGGCAGTGACGAATCGGGTGCCCTGGGCCGGGTCAGGGAAGTGGTAGACGATCGAGATCACGTTGGAGCCCGGCAAGGTTTCAACCTTGAGGGCAGCGGACGCTTGTTGCGTGAGGGCATCGAGCAGGGTGTCGCGTACCGGATCGGTCTGCAGCCCGAGCAGGCTGCGAACCGGGTTGATCACGTGTTCGCGAACGGGATTGATCACAAACCGTTTGAGCGGCTGCACCAGCAGTTTGTTGAAGGCGCTCACGGGCTGCGTGTACTCACCCTTTTCGCGCAACTCGCTGATGGTCTGGCGGATCAAGGCCGGCGAACGCAGGATATTGCTCTCGGTCTCCATGTCGGCCAGCGACGGCGGGATGAAGGAAGCGTTTTCCTGAGTGAGGGTGCTGGTGGCATCCCCCTGGGAGATTTTCTTGGACTGCACGATCACCTGGGCGGTGATATCGAAACTCTGCTTGAGCAACAGCGGCAAGACCACGGCGATCACGGCAAAGATCAGGAAGACTCGCTTCACCAGCTGCTTGTTGGCGAAGAAGATCCTGAAGAACTCATGCAGGTAGTTTTCCTTTGGATTCATGTGGGTACCTGAGAGTTAGTTGCTGCTGTCGTCTTTGTTGTCGACGCGGTAGCTGAAGCTGAGGCCCATGCCCTGGAACAACACGACGTCCGCCAGTTGCCGCGCGAGCTCACCGGCGCTGGCCAGTTTGGTCTTGGGCACGTACAGCATGTCGTCCGCTTGCAGGTAGGCGATCTGGGTGGCGTCGCCGGACAAGGCTTTTTCCACGTCGTAACGATGCGCGACCACTTGGTTGCCGTTGCGCCGCATGATCATCACCGAGTCCAGGCGTGCCTTGGCGTTGGAACCGCGGGCCATGGTCAGGGCTTCGAGCACCGACACCGGGCGGCGGATCGGGTAGGAGCCCGGCTGGCCGACTTCACCCAGTACATAGATTTCGTTGCCGGCGGTGGACTTGAGCAGCACGTCCACGGTCATGCGCCCCGGCAGGGTGGCATAGCGTTTGTTGAGGTAGGCCTCCAGTTGGTTGACGGTCATGCCTTGCAGCGGCACGGCACCGATTTCCGGGAAGCTGGCGTAGCCGTCGGTGCCCACGGTGATTTCCCGGCTCATGCCGGTGGCGGGGTGGTTGAGCACGGACTTGAGGTTCCATTCATTGGCCAGCGGGTTCACCACCATCACTGACAGCTGATTGCGGTTGGGCTGGAACAGCTGTTTGCGATCGTAGGCGCGCTGAATCGCGTCCCGTGCTTCATCGCGGGTCAGGCCCTCGATTTTCACCGTGGTGTGGGCCCCCGGCAGTTCGATGGTGCCATCGGGCAGCACCAACTGGTTGCCGTTGAACTGGCTGGCGGCGGTGAAGTTCAGCGCGATCGTGTCCCCGGACTGCACGCGATAGGCGGCCGAGCCACTAGTGCTGATGTGGAAGATCACGTCTAGCACATCCTGTGGGCGCAGGGTCTGCTCGACCTTGGGCACGTCAGTGGCCTGGGCGTTGGCCGGTGGGGCCGTGAGGATTTGCACCGGCATGCTTTGTGATTCGTCGGAGGAAGTGCTGGAGCAACCTGCAAGGGGTAGCAACAGCAGGACAAGCATCTTGGCGTTCATGGCGTCATCCTTGTCTGACTGCTCACAGGTTTTTGTACAGCCATTCGGGCATGTAGTACTTGCGTCGGTTGAACACGCTGCCGACCAGCTTCGCTCCCGCCTGGCTCAAGCGCTGGGCCGCGGCCTGGGCCACTTCCCAGCGAGTGTCTTCCGCGCGCACGACCAGGACCACGCCGTCCACCTGGGTGCTGATGACCAGGGTGTCGGAGGCCGAATACACCGCGTCGCCGTCGATCACCACGAAGCGGTAGCGGATGCCGAGTTGATCGAGCAGCGGGCTCAGGAGTTCGGGTGTCAGGTGTTCATTGCCACGGAAGTATCGGCCGAATGGCAGAACGTGAAAGGGCAGGCTGGAGACGTCCACCACGCAGTCCTGCAACAAGGGCGGGCTCTGGGTGTTGAACATCAAGTCGCGAAACCCCCGTTCCTTGCTCAGCCCCAACTGTTGCGTAAGGTTGGTCGCCGACTGGCTGGCATCCACCAGCAGCACCAGGCCGCTGCTCATCTTCGCCAGTTGACTGGCCAGCGCCAGGGCGCTGGTGGTGGTGCCCGCGCCGGGGTTGGCGGCGGTCAGTAAAAGGATCCGCAGGTTCTGGTCGAGTACGGTTGATGTCAGGTTGGACTCGCTCGGGCTGGCAATGCTGAGGCTTTTAGCCGTTGAACCGTCCATTTAACTTGCTCCGTGGCCGCTGAAAACTTTGAACGGGGTTTTCAACAGAATCTTCAAATCAAGCAGCAGGCTCTGCTGGGCGATGTAGGTGAGGTCCAATTCAACGCGCTGGTCGAAGTCGATATTGCTGCGCCCGGAGATTTGCCACAGGCCGGTCATGCCGGGGTAGATGCTCAGGCGCGCGAGGTGCTTGTCCTTGTAGCGGTAGGCGTTGAACGAAGTCGGCCTGGGGCCTACCAGGCGCATGTCGCCGGTCACCACGTTGAACAGGTTCGGCAGCTCGTCGAGACTGGTGCGCCGCAGGAAACTGCCGATACCGGTGATGCGCGGATCCTTGTCGATCTTGAAATCGATGGCGTCGGCGCCGTGCTTGTTCAGGTGCCGCAGGGACTCCTTGAGCTCCTCGGCGTTGACGACCATGGTGCGGAATTTGTACATGCCGAACATGCGGCCGCGGTAGCCGGTGCGTTTCTGCACGAACATCACCGGCCCCGGGCTGGTGAATTTGACGGCCAGCGCCAGCCCCAGCAGCACCGGGGAAATCAGCACCAGGACCAGCAGCGCGCCGAAGCAGGCCAGGACGCGGTTGGTGCGCGACAGGGTCCACGGCCGGCCACCTTCGCGACCGGTTATCCAGCCACAACCCTGCATGTGGATGGCGGCATCCATGCGCTTGCGTTGCTCGGGGTCCAGGCGCTTGTCCCTGCGCATATTGCTAAGTGGCACACTTTTTTCGTGTTCAGACATAAATTCCCCGCAGAGTTCAGCCGTGTGCGGCATGGGCGACGCAGTCAGTAGTCAGTGCGGAACCAGGCAACGAAGCGCCCCAGTCCCTCATCGGGCACCCATAAAACCGGTCGCTCCGGTGACGAGAGTGTTCATGGATGGACGGCCTCGGGCACGATGTGGCGCAAGCCAATGCCGCTGTAGTGGAGGCCGGCGGCCGCCACCTGTTCCGGGCTGTAGAGATTGCGCCCGTCCACGATCACCCGATTACGCAGTTTGCTCGCCAGCCTGTCGAAGTCGACCACGCGGAAGTTCTTCCACTCGGTGCAGATCACCAGGGCATCGGCGTCTTCGAGTGTGTCATCGCGGGTGGCGCACAGATGCAGGTCGTCGCGGTAACCGTAAATGCGCCGGCATTCGGACATGGCTTCCGGGTCGTAGGCATGCACGCTCGCACCTTCGGCCCAGAGTGCCTCCATCAGGTAACGGCTCGGTGCTTCGCGCATGTCATCGGTGTTGGGTTTGAACGCCAGGCCCCACACGGCGATGGACTTGCCGGCCAGTCCACCGGGAAATTGCGCCTTGAGTTTGCTGAACAGGATATGCCGCTGGTGGTCGTTGACGTCGGTCACGCTACGCAGCAATTTCAGGGGCATTCCGGCGTGTTCGGCGGTGTGCAACAGGGCGCGCAGGTCCTTGGGGAAGCAGGAACCGCCGAAGCCGCAGCCGGGGTAGATGAAGTGGTAACCGATGCGCGGGTCCGAACCGATGCCTTTGCGCACCGCCTCGATGTCCGCGCCCAACAATTCGGTGAGGTTGGCCAGTTCGTTCATGAAACTGATGCGCGTGGCCAGCATCGCGTTCGCCGCGTACTTGGTCAGCTCGGCGCTGCGGTTGTCCATGAACATCAATTTGTCGTGGTTGCGGCAGAACGGCGCGTAGAGCTCGCTCATCTGGCTGCGGGCTTCATCGTCACCGGTGCCGACGATGATCCGGTCCGGGCGCATGCAATCGGCCAGGGCACTGCCTTCCTTGAGAAACTCCGGGTTGGACACCACCCGTACCTTCAGCGAACCTTTGCCGCGGCGCTGCAACTCTTCAAAGGCGGTGGCACTGACCTGGTCCGCCGTGCCGACCGGCACCGTGGACTTGATGATGAGGGTGCGGTCGGCCTCCATGAAGCCGGCAATCTGCCGAGCCACGTTCAGCACATGGCTGAGGTCGGCCGAACCGTCTTCGTCGGCGGGCGTACCGACGGCGATGAAGATCAGCTCGGCGTGCTCTACCGCATCGCTGGCCTGGGTGGTGAAGAGCAGGCGACCGGCCTTGATGTTTTCTTCAAGGGTGCCGGAAAGCCCCGGCTCACTGATCGGAGGCACGGCTTGTTGCAGTTGCCGGATCTTGTTCGGATCGATGTCGACACACAGGACGCGATGTCCGACATCGGCCAGCGCAACTGCTTGTATCAGGCCAACATAGCCCGTACCAAATACGCTCACGTCCATATTAGCGTGCCTCGTAAAACGGTGGAGAGTTGCGAAATAAGACTGTCAAAAGGGGTATAGACCAGCCTAGGCAAACCGTGTAAGCAAACCGGCATGTAAAAGAGGCGAGATACCCCCAAATGTGGGGGCTATTGCCATCAAAGTCGCACCACTATTGGGTTTCCCCTCCGACTTTGGCTGTTTGGCGAAAATCTCAAGAAAGCGACAAGCGGTCGTAAGCCTTGAAGTACAAGGGTTGTAGCTGCTTGATTGTGTCAGGTTTGAGTCGCCGAATTAATGACAATTTTTAACAGAATCCGACAGTTCTTACGCAAAGATGGCGCAATGCTAGTGTTAAAAATGTCCGACAACCTATGGGTCCAGTGCCTGTCGAGTCATAGCAAATTCAATGATGCCGTCTTTGTCAGCCAGCCGCCTGTGAGCGGCAACGGGCGTCAATTCAATGTGCTGGTTGCTCAGGATGACGATCACCTGGCCGCTGGTGTGGTTTTTTATCGACCTTGCCGGGTTCGCCAGGAGCCCGGCGCGCACCCCAGCCACCGCAGGCAAGCACGGTTGAAGCTTTGCACATCGCTGTAGCCCAGGCGGTCGGAAATCTCCACCAGCTCCAGGTCTGTCCCCTGCAAAAAGTCTTCGGCCCGGTAGCGGCGGTATTCGTCGAGCAATTCTGAAAAGCTCCAGCCCAACGCCTTCAAGCGTCGGGCGGCGGTGCGCTCGAGCAAATGCTGGGTGGTACAGAATTGCTGCCAGTTGGCCTCGGCGAGGTCGCCGATCAAATGGTCGCAGACTTGCTCCAGCAAGGTCGGTTCGCTGTTGCGTCGGGTCTGCTCCAGCAACTCGACCAGCGTGTGTTCCAGTTCATGATTGCCCGGCGTCAACGGGATGACGAACAGCTGTGGATCGAGGCGGATCGAGTGCTGCGCCTGCCCCCATTGCACCGGTGCGCGGAAGGCTTGTTGATGTTCCTGCGGATTGGCCGTGCAGACACCGGCCAGCCCGACGCCCAGAACCGGATCACGCTCCAGGCCGCTGGCGAGGAATTTGCGCCGCAACATGCTGCACAGGCTGATGAGGATGTAATCGGTGGTTGCCGCGCTGGTTTTCACGCTGCCGCGGTCGAGCAGGTGCAATTCGACGCTGTCGTCGCCGCGCACGATCTGTGCCTGGAAGTGCCCGTTGAAAAACGGAAAGAAGCGCACGAAGTACTGGCAGGCGCTGTCCAGTGAGTCGGCCACGTCGAACAGGTACGTCAGGCCATTGGTGGCGGTGGAAACGAAACGCCGACCGGCCGCCAAGCCGATCAGCGGATCGCCGCTCTGCTCCAGGGCAAACGCCCAGAAGCGCCGCGACATGAACAGCGGAATGCGCATGAATGGCGTGCGCAACTCGAACAGGCTGCGACGAAACAGGCCCTCGATACTGTCCCGGTCCACGCCACGGGCCAGCAATTCTTCGATGGCCGGCAACAGGGTCGGCGCGTAGAACGCATTGGGTATTGATCGATCGTGCAGTGGCTGATCGCTTTTTGTCATGTAGGGCTCACAGCTTGTTCCGGAACACTGGTTAGGCTGCCCGACGTTAAGCGATTTGCCGGAGCAAGACCATGCTTGATTTACGCCAGCTCGATTTGAACCTGTTGCTCGCCTTCGATGCGATTTACCAGCAGCGCAGCGTCACCCGTGCGGCCGAGGTGATGTGTCTGTCGCAACCGGCCATGAGCAATGCGTTGCGTCGCCTGCGCGAACTGTGCGGCGACCCGCTGTTCATCAAGAGTCGCCTGGGGGTGACGCCGACACTGGTCGCCCATCGTCTGGCCGACTACGTGCGTGCCGCGCTCGAGTCGTTGCGCGATGGCTTGCGCATGATTCCCGCCGCACGGCAGAACAATCCGCTGCTGCGCATCAGTTGTCTGGATTGCCTGCAACCGGTGCTGCTCGATGCCTTGCTCGAATCGCCCCAAGCCGATTGGCAGGTACGTTATTTCCAGCCCCGGCGCCGCGACGCCTTGCAGGACCTGGCCAGCGGCAAGCTGGATATCCTGATCGACCTCGACCAGCCGCTGGCCGGGCTTGCCGGCCTGCACAAACAGGCATTGCCCGCCGACCATTACGTGTTCGCCTATGGCGCCGCACTCAAGGAACCGCCGCGCACCCTGCAGGATTATCTGCAGCAGCCACAGATTCAGGTATCCAGCCGCCGTGACGGGCTCAGCCCGGTGGACTTGCAGCTTGGCTTGAAAGGCCTGCGCCGCAATGTGGCGATGAGCACCCAAAGCACCCTGGCCGCAAAGCTCATCGCCGACCGCCAGCCGTTCGGCATCAGTCTGCCAAGCCGGGTCGCCAGTGTGCTGGGCTTGCAACAGGTGCCGCTGCCCCTGGACGAACCGGTGGAATTGAAACTGGCGCTGTACATCGAGTCGCGCTATCGCTTCGAGCGCAGTCGCGAGGAGGCGATGCACTGCCTGCTGCGTGCCCTTGGTGAGCCCCGGGCATTGCAGGCGCTGGCGCGGCGTGCGTGATTTCGAGGTGACATCAAACCCTGTGGGGGCGTGTGTAGTTCAGATGCACCTAATTCGACGCCAGCAAGCGCCGGTCGACCGTCAGCACCGCATCGACCATCGCCAGCGCGGCCGGTGTCAGGGAATGGCCGGCGCGGCTGACGATGCCGTAGTGCAATTGCAGGCCGGGGTCCTCCTTGGGGACATCGGTAAATTCCAGAAGCCGGATCAGACCCTGGTCGACCAGTTCGGCCAAGGCCTCCACAGTGGCGATGCCCACCGCGTCGGAGCGCATCACCACGCGGCGGATGGCATCGAATTGCGCGCATTCCACGCTCGGGTTGAAGTCCGCCTCGCCCTGTACGTCGGCGAGGATCTTGCGGATCATCGGCGGTATTCGCGTGCCGACCACCGCGTAGTCGAGCAAGGCGCGCAGGGACAGGTTCTGCTGCTGCACCAAGGGATGACCGATACGGCAAAAGAACCGACCACGTCGAGGGCGCAGCAGTTGCACCTGATATTGCGGGTCACCGGTGAAGTACCGCGCGTCGGCCACGAGGAATTCGATCTGCTGTTCGCGAAGCCAGACCGCCAGTTGCTCCCAGTCGCCCTGGTGGAAGCTGATGCGGATCGCCGGATGAGCCTGGATGAATTCCGCCAGCGCCTCGGGTACCAGCACCTGGGCCGGGTACGGGCCGCAACCGAAGTGCAACTCGCCACCGGTCAGGCCGTTGTATTGCGTCAGTTCGTTGTGCAGGGCCTGGCTGCCGGCGAGCAGGCGCCGGGCGTGTTGCAGCACCAGTTCACCCTGGCCAGTCAGGCGGAATTCGCGGCTGCTGCGTTCTACCAGCGCGCAGTCGAGGTCGCGCTCCAGGGTCTGGATGCTGCGACTGAAGGCGGGCTGGCTGAGGTTGATCGCCTCGGCGGCACGGCCGAAGTTGCGGTAATCGGCCAGGGCGACAAGGTGGCGGAGTTGTCGTAGGTCCATCATGCGCCTCCTGCATTCTGCGGATACTTTTAATGCATTGGATCGATAGCATAGAGGCTGGCATAAGTACACGCCTGTCTTCTCGCCGTAACGTGCCATGACCCGTCAACTGTTCATTTCCAGCGCCTTCACCCGCACCATTCTCAGCCATGCCCGGCAGTCCGGCCTGTGTCAGGACCAACTGTTGCAACGGGCCGGCATCTGCCTGTCGTTGCTCGAAGGGCAGGACCTGCATGTGCCCGCGCACCTGGTTGAACGCCTGTGGAGTGAATGTGAACGTGCGGGCGCGGGGGGGGCGTTTGGCTGCGAACTGGTCAACGGCATGGCGACCACCACATTGCGGGGGTTGAACATTCTGCTGGACTCCGCCGCGACCCTGCGCGCGAGCCTGGCGTGTTTCACTGATTTCCTGCCACGGGTGACCAACTACGTAGTGGCGGAACTGGAGGAGGGTGACGGGCAGGCCCGCTTGCATTTGCGCAGTGTTGACCGGCAGCCGCATTTTTTCGGCCTCGATGCGGCGACCCTGACGTTGGTGCGTAACATTGCCCGGCGTTTGGGGCGAGCGCCGGCGCAGGTGTTTGTCGCGGTCCACTTGACTCCGCAACAGGCTGCCGGGCAGTGGTTGCGTAGCGTGGGTATCGAGGTGCTGGAGGGGGCACATCCGTGTTTGAGCCTGTCAGCGGCTAGCCTCGATGAGCCTTTGCTCGGGGCCAATGGGTTTTTGCATCAGAGCATGTTGCGGCACTGGCAGACTGCGGCGGCGCAGCATACCCGCAGTGACAGCCTGGAGTTGGCGCGGCACTGGTTGACGGCGGGGGATCAGCCGATTGAGCGGATTGCCGAGCGATTGGGGTATCGGCAGCCGAGTAATTTTATTCGGGCGTTTCGTAAGCAGTTCGGGATTACTCCGAAGCAGTTTCGTCTGGGGTTGTAGGGTGTGTACATATCCGTTGCTGCGGTAACGGCGGCTTATGGTTTCGCCCTTACGGCGACTTCCTTTTTTACAAGCGCCTAAAAAAGGAAGCGAAAAAACGCTCGCCCCGAACGTACGGCCCCTCGCTAAGGCTCGGGGTTCCTTCGCTCCGGCATTCATCCGGGGGCATCGCCTCCGGTCGGCTTCGCTCGACCTCCTCTCGATGTGTTCGGCTGCGCCGAACGGCGCTGCGCGCCCACCCCCGGATGAACGCCTCCACTCAGCCTTCCGAGGGGGCGGGTGGATCAAGATCAAAAGCTGCAGGCGAGCTAACGCTCGGCCTGATGAGTGGTGAGGAGCGACGCGGTGGTGTGGGCTGCTCTGCTTTTGCTTTTCTGTAGGAGCGACGGTGCGGCGATCCGACCTGCTCGCGATAGCGGCGTAGCAGTCAACACCAATGCCGGATGTAATGCCGCCATCGTGAGCAAGCTCGCTCCCACAGGGAATATGCAGTGTTCTGACAGCCCTGTTTAAAAGCCGTCAGCCACTATTCCTGAAAGCCACACCGCCTTGCGTCGTTGCCTACAACTACGCCAGAATCCGCCGGCTTGTGAGTCTTGTACCCGGTCTTTATCGTTTCCCTGTCGCTGCAAATTCAGCGGCCGGGTTTAGCGACCCGACCAGGTATAAGCGCAACAAGGCTCCAGTCTCTATTGCACATATTCGTGTGTTTGCAATTTTCGACATGGTGGCTGTGCGCGGGAGGCCTTCGGGTCTGCCGGGTCTTATACCTCCCGGTTCGCTAACCTGCGTACAGCTGCCACCCTTACTTGTTTAGCGACGGGTTTTGGTGGTTTCACCAGGTATAAAGGAGCTCCGCCATGTTCAAACCAACCCCGAATCCCCCGCAATCCGACGACGTTTCCCCCTACGATTCGCTCGACTCCAGAAAGCTCCACGAAGCCGCCGACCGCGCACTGGATCACTACCTAAACCCCGCAAAAGATCCGGCTCCATCGCACAAACCCAGCACGATGTTTGTCATCGCCCCCGACATCAATACCGAAACTCTATTGGCCCACGCCTGCGAATCCCTGGCCTCGGCCAGCATCATGGCCAGTGACCTTGCGGGATTTCTGCAAAGCCCTCATCGCAACGCGCTGCTGGGGATTGCGCAGATCATCATGCTCGGTGAGCTGGCGGTGAATCGCGCGCTGGATAATCTCGACCCGCAGGAATAACCCGGTAGAAACAACAAAAAATAAACCTGTGGGAGCGAGCTTGCTCGCGATTGCGGTGGGTCAGTCAACATCCATGCTGAATGTGATGCCGCCATCGCGAGCAAGCTCGCTCCCACAGGGATCTGTGTCGATGGGCAGTTCTCAGTCCACACCGCAAACAGAGCACGTACATTCAATTTTTCCTCCCCCCGTCCCGTCACTATCGAACCCGGTCCCGGCGCATCGACGCCGGTGGTTTTTCATTTGTGCGGGTGGGCCATGGACGCTTCGCGACGCGATGATCGGGCGCAAGACTGGGGGCTGCTGTTCCTGCGGGTCAGCGGCGGGTTGTTCCTGTTGTGGGTGCACGGTTTGCCCAAGCTGCTTCACTACAGTACCGAGCTGCAAAACATCGAAGACCCTTTCCACCTGGGCGCGAACCTGACGCTGGTGCTGGCGATTTTCGCCGAGGTCGTGTGTCCGCTGCTGATCGTCGCCGGGTTGCTGGCGCGTCTGGCGTGTTTGCCTATTCTGTTTTTGCTGTGGGTGTCGATGTTGGTCGTGCATCCGCAGTGGACCCTCTTCGAAGGCCAGTTCGGCTGGCTGTTGCTGATCGTGTTCACCAGCATTTTCATCGCCGGGCCGGGACGGCTGGCGCTCAATGTCCGTTTCGCCGGAGCCTTGCGTTATGTCTGAACTCAATCGCCGTGAGCCGGCCAGTCCGGGGCCTGATGAGGTGGTGACCCTGATCGTCAAGCACCGGGTCAAGGCCGGTTTTGAAGTGCCTTATGAAGCCTGGCTGCGCAACATCGTCAAGGTGGCCGCGCAGAACGTCGGGCATTTGGGCGTGGATGTGGTGCGCGGCAAGCACGCCGGCCTCGACACCTACACCAGTGTGCTGCGCTTTTGCTCGACCGAGGCGATGCAGCGCTGGCTCGATTCACCGCAACGCCAGGAACTGGTCAACGAAGCCGCGCCGATGCTGGCCGATGGCGACCAGACCGAAGTCAATCCGGTCAACGAGTTCTGGTTCTCACCCCAGGCCGAAGCCGGTACGCCACCGCCGCGCTGGAAGCAGGCCGTGGTGACGCTGCTGGTGATCCTGCCGCACACCTTGCTGGTGCCGCTGCTCTGGGGGCCGCTGCTTCAGCTCAATGCATTTCTCTCCAACTACGTGGTTGCCACGTTCCTGATCACTCTGACCATCGTGCTGTCGGTGGTTTACCTGTTCATGCCCATGGCGACGCGCCTGTTCGCGCCCTGGCTGTCTCCCTCCACATTGCATGAGGAACCGTGATGAACGCCGATCTGATTCTGTTCAATGGTCAATTTCATACCGTTGACCGCGAAAAACCGCTCGCCAGCGCCGTGGCGATCAGCGACGGTCGTTTTGTCGTGGTGGGCAGCGATGCCCAGGCCATGGCCCTGCGTGGCTCGAACACCCAGGTGATCGACCTCAAGGGTCGCTGCGTGATTCCCGGGCTCAACGACTCGCACTTGCACCTGATCCGTGGCGGCCTGAACTACAACCTCGAACTGCGTTGGGAAGGCGTGCCGTCACTGGCCGACGCCTTGCGCATGCTTAAGGATCAGGCTGATCGCACGCCAACGCCACAGTGGGTGCGGGTGGTCGGTGGCTGGAACGAATTCCAGTTCGCCGAAAAGCGCATGCCGACCCTGGCGGAGCTCAACCAGGCCGCGCCAGACACGCCGGTGTTCGTGCTGCACCTGTACGACCGCGCCTTGCTCAACCGTGCCGCGTTGCGCGTCGCCGGTTACACCCGCGACACGCCGAACCCGCCGGGTGGCGAGATCGTGCGTGACGCCAATGGCGAGCCGACCGGCATGCTGGTGGCGCGGCCCAACGCGATGATTCTGTACTCGACCCTGGCCAAGGGGCCGAAGCTGCCGCTGGAGTATCAGGTCAACTCGACCCGGCAGTTCATGCGCGAACTCAATCGCCTGGGCCTGACCAGTGCCATCGATGCCGGCGGCGGTTTCCAGAATTACCCGGACGATTACCAGGTGATCGAACAGTTGGCGAAGGACGAGCAACTGACCGTGCGCATCGCCTACAACCTGTTCACCCAGAAGCCCAAGGAAGAGTTGACCGACTTCAAGAACTGGACCGGCAGCGTGAAGCTGCACCAGGGCGACGATTACCTGCGGCACAACGGCGTCGGGGAAATGCTGGTGTTCTCGGCGGCGGACTTCGAAGACTTCCTCGAACCGCGTCCGGACCTGCCGCAAACCATGGAAGCCGAACTGGAACCGGTGGTGCGCCACCTCGTCGAGCAACGCTGGCCGTTCCGTTTGCACGCCACCTACAACGAATCCATCAGTCGCATGCTCGACGTGTTCGAGAAGGTCAACCGCGACATTCCGTTCAACGGCTTGCCGTGGTTTTTCGACCACGCCGAAACCATCACCCCGCAGAACATCGAACGGGTGAGGGCGCTGAGTGGCGGCATTGCGATTCAGGATCGCATGGCGTTCCAGGGCGAGTATTTCGTCGAGCGTTACGGCGCCAAAGCGGCCGAAGCCACGCCACCGATCAAACGCATGCTAGCCGAAGGTGTGCCGGTCGGCGCCGGTACCGACGCGACGCGGGTGTCGAGCTACAACCCATGGACCTCGCTGTACTGGATGGTCAGCGGCCGCACCGTCGGTGGTATGGAATTGCACGCCGAAGGCCTTTCACGCCTGACGGCGCTGGAACTGTTCACCCACGGCAGCGCCTGGTTCTCGTCGGAGCAAGGCAAGAAGGGCCAGATCAAGGTCGGGCAATTGGCCGACGTCGCGGCCCTCAGCGCGGATTTCTTCAGCGTCGATGAAGAGGCGATCAAGTGGATCGAGTCGGTGTTGACCGTGGTCGGCGGCAAGGTGGTGTACGGCGCCGGTGACTTCGAGAAACTCGGGCCGGCCAGCGTACCGGTTCTGCCGGACTGGTCGCCGGTGGTGAAGGTGTCGGGCCACTGGCGCCCGACGTCGCCGATGCAGGCCCAGGTTCACCATTGCAGCGGCCCGTGTGCGGTGCATTCCCACAGTCATGAACGAGCGCGCCTGTCGAACGCGCCGGTCAGCGATTTCGCCGGTTTCTGGGGCGCCTTTGGCTGCTCGTGTTTTGCCTTCTGATCCATTCAAAAAAAGCGCCGGCCCAACAGGTCGGCGCTGACTGCGACAACCATCCATCAAGGAGCTTCCAATGAGCAACGTTCCGTACAAACGCCTGAACAAAGACGATGCCGTGGTATTGCTGGTCGACCACCAGACCGGTCTGATCTCGCTGGTACAGGATTTCTCGCCCAACGAGTTCAAGAACAACGTGCTGGCGCTGGGCGACATCGCCAAGTTCTTCAAACTGCCAACCATCCTCACCACCAGCTTCGACAGCGGTCCGAACGGCCCGATCGTGCCGGAGCTCAAGGCGCAGTTCCCGGACGCGCCGTTCATTGCCCGCCCGGGCCAGATCAACGCCTGGGACAACGAAGACTTCGTCAAGGCGATCAAGGCCACCGGTCGCAAGCAACTGATCATCGCCGGTGTGGTGACCGATGTGTGCGTGGCGTTCCCGACCCTGTCGGCCATTGCCGAGGGCTTTGAGGTGTTTGTGGTGACCGACGCTTCCGGCACCTTCAACACCACCGTGCAACAAGCTGCCTGGGCGCGCATGTCGGCTGCCGGTGCGCACCTGTTGAACTGGTTCTCCGTGGCCTGCGAGCTGCAAGGCGACTGGCGCAACGACATGGAAGGCCTGGCCAACCTGCTGTCCGAGCGCCTGCCGAACTATCGCAACCTGATCAACAGCTACATGAAGTTCACGGCCAAGTAAGACCTGATCACATAACCTGTAGGAGCGGGCTTGCCCGCGAAGGCGTCATGACAGTCAGCATTGATGTTGCCTGAACCACCGCCTTCGCGAGCAGGCTCGCTCCCACAGTTTTTGCGCAGTCCATTTCAGCGGTTCTGCAACCAACTCAAAAACCCACCTTTCCTGACCGCCACCGGTTTGGCCATCAACGCCATCCGGCTGTTCTGCTGGCGCACCGCCTGCAGCTTGTTCAATGCCCGGTCGACTTCCCGTCGTTGCTCCATGCAACTGCGGGTCAGGGATTTGTCGAGGCGGTAGATGATGCTTGAGGTCATGGCGGTGAACCGTGCCTGGGACGGGGTGTCGGCGAGGATGCTTTGTTCGCCCATGACTTCGCTCGGCCCCATGCGCCCGGCTTCGATCTGCGTGCTGCCATCGGGGACGGTGGCGCTGACCACGCCGGTGGCGATGACGAACAGGCTGTCCGGTACTTCTTCCAGATCCAGCACCACCTCACCGGCCGCGTATTGCTGCGCCACCATGTTCTGAGCCAGGCGATCACGTTCCTCGGTGCTCAGGGAACGGAAGATCTTCACTTCATCGAGCAAGGCCCGTGCGCGGGTCGACGGCTCGATCACGCCATCGGGTTGCCGGGAAATGCYGGCCGCTTCGAGGTGCCGATGGGCCAGGTCGAACAGTTGATTGCGCACTTCACCCTTTTTGCCCAATTCGGCGATGAAGCCGCTGGCCACGTATTCGGACATGGTTTCGCCGGCCTCCTTGAGCACGGCTTTCGGCGCCGGATCGAGCAGCAAACTGCTGCTGCCCTGAAGGGTGCGGTCCAGGGCATCGAGCACCCGACGCGGACGGATGTGGTTGGGCACCTGAATGCTGATCGACACGCCGTGCATGTTGGTCGGGCGGCTGAGGTTGACGATTTTCGCCTTGGCCGCCACCGAGTTCGGCACCACCGCCGTGCTGCCGGTGCTGGTCAGCAGGTGGGTGGCACGCCAGTCGATGTCCAGCACCTTGCCTTCGACACCGTCGATGGAGACCCAGTCATCGACCTGGTACGGCTTGGTGGTGTTGAGCACGATGCCGGAGAACACGTCGCTCAAGGTGCTCTGCAATGCCAGGCCCACCACGATGGCGACGACGCCGGAGGTCGCCAGCAAACCTTTCACCGGCAGCTCCAGCACGTAGCCGGCGGCGGCCACCACGGCAATCAGGAACACCAGTGCGCCGATGACATCCTGCAACAGCCGGCCGCTGTGGCCGATGCGCCGCATCAGGACCAGGCCGATCACTTCGGTGAGCACCCGCGCGGCGTACAGCCACCAGAGAATCCCCAGTGCCGTGGCCCCCAGTTGCGCCACGCGATCATCGGCAAACAATGGCGCCTGCAACGGGCTGACGCCGGCGTTGATGAGCACTGCGCTGAACAGCACAAACAGCGCCAGACGCATACCGACCCGGCTGACGCGATGCTTGTATGGCGCGAGGTGCCAGAGCAGGGCGTCGATGGCCAGCAGCAGGGTACCCAGGGAAAGCAAATGATCAAGGAGCAAGGACATGGGGAAACTCCATTTAAATATTTGCGGCAAAAAGATCGCAGCTCCTTCGGGGAAGGTGATTTCAGCGCAGTGAACGAAGATTAATGGTGTGCCTGGAAGGGAAAAAGCGGCTATAAAGTGTTTGACTGTCAACCGGGAAGTGACAATGAACCCCTTCGAAGATATGCGTATTTTTTGCCAGGTCATGGACTCCGGCAGCTTCACGGCGGCCGCCGATCAACTGGGGCTGTCCAAGCAGTTTGTCAGCCGCCGCTTGATGCAGCTCGAAGAGCGCCTGGGCGTGCGCTTGCTCAATCGCTCGACCCGGCGACTGGATGTCACACCGCTGGGGCAGAGCTATTACGAGTCAGCCTTGCGCCTGCTCAGCGAAGTCGAACAAGTGGAGCAGGGTATCGCCGGCCAGACCACCGAACCACGGGGGACCCTTCGTGTGAGTGCACCGCTGTCGTTCGCACTGGCGCATCTGGGCTGCCTGTTGCCGGTGTTTTTGCAGCGCTATCGCGACGTGACGGTGGAGATGGATTTGAGCGATCGTCCGGTGGATTTGCTTGGTGAGGGCTACGACCTGGCGCTGCGCATCGGCACGCTCGAGGACTCGACGCTGATTGCCCGGCGGATTGCCTCCATTGAGCGGGTGTATTGCGCAAGCCCCGCGTACTTGACCGAACGCAGCACACCGCTCAAGCCTGAAGATTTGCACGGTCACGACTGCCTGCCGTACGGCCATGGTCGACAGGTGCAATGGCGTTTTGCGGGGCAGGGCAAGCCATTGAGCGTCAATGTCAGCGGGCGGATGCGGGTCAACAACGGTGAATTGCTCAAGGACGCGGCGATCGCCGGGCTGGGGATCACGTATTTGCCGACGTTCATTGTCGGCTCGGCGTTGAAGGATGGACGGCTGGTGGAGGTGCTGGAGGGTTTCCGCCCCGAGCCGCTGACGTTGTCGGCGGTCTATCCGCAACACCGGCAGAGTTCGCGGCCGGTGCAGGCGCTGGTTGAGTTCTTGCGCGAGGAACTGGATCAGTCTGAGGGTGGGTTGTAAGGATATGGTTCACACAATCTATTGTGGGAGCGAGCAAGTCGGATCGCCGCACCGCCGCTCCCACAGGGTTTTGTGTTGTATGGGAATCAGCGCGGATCAGGTCCTTTTGTCATCGCCGGGTTCGGCATGGGCGCCACGGTCATCACCGGGCTCGCCATTGGCATGGACGCCACGGTCATCGCCGGGCTCGCCATTGGCATGGACACCACGGTCATCGCCGGGCTCGCCATTGGCATGGACGCCACGGTCATCGCCGGGTTCGCCATTGGCATGGACGCCACGATCATCCCCGGGTTCATCATGGGTGCCGCTGCGTCCTGAGGACGAGGCCGTTCCGGAGTGACTCGAACCGCTGTTGGCACTGCCATGGCCGCTGTTGCTGCCATGGTCGCCGCTATGGCCGCTGCCGCTGTTTCCACCACTGCCGCTTCCACCGTGACTGCCGCCGCCGCCACCACCACCGCTGCCTCCACCGCCTCCACTACCGCTGCCTCCACCGCCTCCACTACCGCCGCCACCGCTGCCTCCACCGCCTCCACTACCGCCGCCACCGCTGCCTCCACCGCCTCCACTACCGCCGCCGCCACCGCCGCCACTACCCCCATCCTTGGCCTGAGCACTGGATACTCCGGACAGGCTGTCCGGAATCAATACGGTAGACGCCGACAGAACCGCGCCAATAGCTACTGCCAGTAAAAGCTTATTGATGAGCATGTCGTTCTCCGTCTTTTTATTCAGATTGGAACGTTGATAAACATTGCAATGTGTTGCTTTTTTCCCGTAGGAACTTAATGAACAGTTCAACGAACCGATTTATTCGGTTGCAGCGTTGAAAAAGAATGCGACGTACAGCCGGGCCCAGTTCCAAAGGGGCAGCTCCAAAGGGTCAGTGAATGCTCGAGGCCAGTTCGAAAATCGGGATGTACATCAGGATCACGATCACCCCGATCAACAGGCCGATGAAGGTCATGAGCAAGGGTTCGAACAGCCGCACGAACCATTCGATCCAGCGGCTGATTTCTTCGTCGTAGAAGTCGGCGCTGCGCTCCATCATCTGCCCGAGGTTGCCCGACTGTTCTCCGGCGCGCAGCAGGCGCAGGGACACGGGGGTCACCAGGTGATTGAGTTCCAGCGCGGCAGACAGTGATTGCCCCTCGCGCACCCGCTCGCAGGCCTGGTCCAGGCGCACGCGGGAGGCGACGGTGAGCAGGCCACGGACCATGCCCATGGCGGTGACCAAGGGAATGCCGCCTTGCAGCAGAATCCCCAACGACCGGTAGAAGCGCGCCAGTTCATACATGAAGATGCGCTGGTGCACCGCGGGGAGTTTTTCGATCAGGCGGTCCAGCCCCCGACGAAAGGCCGGTTGGCGCTGGAGCAGGGCGATTGCAACGATGATGGCCAGCAAGCCACCGAAGAATTCTCCCTGGTGGGCGTGCAGGAACATGCCGCTGCTCATCAGGATCTGCGACATCCATGGCAGGTTCGACCCCAGTCCTTCAAACACCAGGCTGAAGCGCGGTACGACATACCCCATCAAAAACAAAACCACGCCACCGCCCACCACCAGCAACAGCAGGGGGTAGATCGAAGCGCTGACGATCTTCTGGCGAACCTCGTCCATGCGCTGGCGATAGCTGACATAGCGGCCCAGGGCATCGCCCACGGCACCGGTCTTTTCGCTGGACTGTACCAGCGCAATGTACAGCGGGGGGAAAACCGCCGACAGCTGCCCCAGGGCCTGGGAAAACGATTTGCCCTCGTAAAGCAGGCGCACCAGTTCACTCAAGGTTTTGCGGGCCTGTGGCGCGGTTTCCTTTTCCGCCAGGCTTTCCAGCGCATCGATCAACGGCAGGCCGGCGTTGAGCAAGGTGGTCAGTTCCTGGCTGAACAACACCAGGTTGAACGTCTCGCGCTTGTGCAGGCGCAACGCGCGCCAATGTCGCTCGGCGTGCAGGCTGACCACCCGCAGGCCCTGGTCTTCGGCGATGCGCCTGGCTTCGCTGTGCCCCGGCGCCTCGACGGTCATCGAGATGACACCGGCCTTGCCGACGGCCTTGAGATGAAAGCGCATGGTCGCCATTCCCGTCAGTTCCAGTTGGTGACTTCGGCGTTCTCGCCTTCGCCGCCGGGTTGCCCGTCCTTGCCCATGGACAACAGGTCGTACTCGCTGTTTTCACCGGGATAGCGATAGCTGTAGTTGCGGCCCCAAGGGTCTTGCGGGAGTTTTTTCTGCAGGTACGGGCCGGTCCAGTGCGGTTCGTCGGCGGGGGCAGTGACCAGCGCCTGCAAGCCCTGTTCGGTCGACGGGTAATGGCCAACCTCCAGGCGGTAAAGGTCCAGGGCTTTGCTCAAGCCTTCTATTTGCGCCTTGGCCACTTTCACTTCGGAACGGCCCAGTTGGGCGAAATACTTCGGCGCCACGATGCCGGCCAACAGCCCCAGTACCACCAGCACCACCAACAGTTCGAGCAAGGTGAACCCGCTTTGGGTTCGCCGGGCATAACACAGTCGCTGATTCATGATGACCTCACACAGTTGGCATCAGAGTTGCCATGCAGTTGCTATGTAACTGCATGCAATTGCCATGCTCACGATTGGTGATCCTTGCGCACCCCCCGTGCTACGGGCCTTCTCACTTACGGCACAGTGCTTGCGTATGGCTGGTGCACGACTGGCCATTGGGGCAATACCCCCAATTTTCGGGGCCGGGAAGGGGAGGTATAACAATGAAATCACTCACCACCGGGTTGCTGGGAATTCTTGTGTTGGCCGGCGCCGCACAGGCCGATGTGTTTGTTTCCGTGGACGCCAATGGCAGCTACGTCCTGTCCAATGTCCACCGCCCCGGACGCCACTATGAACGGGTGATTCATGAGCCCGATGCGGCGGTCGTCAGCCTTGATCAGCAACCGCAGATGATCGCCGCGCAACCCTATGCCGAGCTGGTGGCGGCGGCGGCCACGGCCAACGAACTGCCGGCGGCGCTGCTGCACGCAGTGATCAAGACCGAATCGAGCTACAACGCCCGCGCTACCTCGCCCCGGGGCGCGCGCGGGCTGATGCAGTTGATGCCCGACACCGCCCGCGAAATGGGTGTGACCAACGTCTACGACCCCAAGGCCAACATTCAGGGCGGTGCCCGCTATCTCAAGCGCTTGATGACGATGTTCGACAACGATATCCGCCTCGCCGTGGCGGCCTATAACGCCGGCCCGCAAGCGGTGCTCAGCCGGGGCAACGTGGTCCCGCCGTTCGCTGAAACCCAGCGTTATGTGCCCAGTGTGCTGAACCAGTACCGGCGTTTGCAGGGGTTGTCCGCGGATGCGCCGCTGTGATCGGAAATCGGGGAGCGGGGCGGTTTTCCCCAATAGTGGGGAATAGTGGCCCCGGCGAGAAAGTGGGGGGATTGGGTGGGGAATATCCCCCGGCTTATCAAGTCGTGATTATAACTAGCTGATTAATAACGTAAATTTTTGTGGCATGCGGATTGCTCCGGACGATTTGTCGATAAGTGTTCCCCGATAACCCGCAGCGAGGCCCGAGTCCATGATCGGCATGTCCCACGCTTCGTCCTTGATTAATTTGCTGTTGTTGGTGACATCGATGCTCGGCATCGAGATTGCCGGCTAGCAGATCCTGAAGGGGAGTTTTGACTTGGACAGGACCCTCACAGTCGCTGGCAGCGCGGTGATTCTCGGGATGGCCTTGATCGGGTTCGGGGTATGGCGGACCGCGCCCCCGACTGCACTCAATGAAGTCGCTTTGCCCGACACCTGGAGCGAGCAGACGCTGGAGCGTGAAGGGGTTTCGGTGGCCCTTGCCGACGTGCAATTTCGTGTGACGGACAAAGCCTCGGGTCAACCCTTGTCCGGCGTCGCGCCGGGTGTTCGGGTCGAACCCGGCGATACCCACTAAGAGGAAACTGACATGAACCGATTCGCGCATCGCGCACTGCTGACGTTCTGCCTGTTGGCCTTAGGTATCGACCAGGCCCTGGCTCACTCGACGGACGAGCACACCGGGCACGACATGGTGGTCAGCACCGCCAGCCCGGAGACCGCCCGGATCAGGTTTGCCGACGTGGCCCTGCTGGACCAGAACGGCAAGGTCGTCAGTCTGGAAAAAGACCTGGTGAGCAACAAGATCGTGGTCATGGGCTTCATCTACACCAGCTGCACCACGGTCTGCCCGGTGGTGTCCTCGATCATGGGCAAGGTGCAGAAACAATTGGGTGCGCGGGTCGGCACCGAGGTGCAACTGGTGTCGATCAGCATCGACCCGCAGCGTGATGATCCCCAACGCCTGAACGACTACGCCCGCACCTTCCAGAAGGGGCCGGGCTGGAGCTGGCTGACCGGTTCGCCGCAGTCGGTCAATGCCACACTCGAGGGCCTGGGTGCCTACAGCGGTGACTTCGAGAACTACTCGCCGCTGATTCTGGTGGGGGACGGCAACAACCGATTCTGGACCCGCTACTACGGACTCACCGAACCGACGGAGCTGGCCCGGGCCGTCGAGAAGCTCAGAGGTGAACGCAACGCCCACGCCAAGCACACCGCCATCGCCATGGAGCATCAGCCATGAGAGTCATCGACGGGTTCGCCCTGGGCGTCTGTTACGGCATTTTCAGTTCAATGGCATTTGCCCACGAAGGGCATGAACAGACAACGCCCGCTGCGCAACCGTCCACCGGCACCCACGACGGGAAAACCTGCTTCACCGACACACCGTTGCAGGACCAGAACGGCAGCACCTTTATCTCCCTTACCAGTGATCCGCTGCGCAACACCCCGGCGGTACTCAAGGCTTGCACCTTGAAACAGGGCATCGATGGGCCCCACTGGTTTTTTCTTACCGACGACAAGGTGCAAATGGACCTTGTATTGGGCCGCATCGGCCAGATCGTGCCGACCCCCGAGCAGCACTCCACCCGGTTGATCGTCGGTGACGTGGCGAACAAGCGCTGGAGCAAAATCCGTTCCGATGCCCCGGCCGCCGCCATTGCCCAGCGCTTGCAGTGGCTGACAATGCCCGTGGCCGGGCGCTGAGCCACGGCCATGAATATTGCCCTCGTCCTTTGCCTGCTGCTTCTGGGCGGCATCACGTTCACCGCTCAGGCGTTGCCCCTGAGCCTCAGCGAAAGTGCCGGCAAGCGGTTGTACCACGAAGGCGTGTCGGCCAGCGGCGAGCCGATCATGGTCCGGGTCGGCGCATCGGGCATGCTGTTGCCGGCCACCCGCCTGCCGTGCGCCAATTGTCATGGCGAAGATGGCCTCGGGAGCCCGGAAGGCAGGGTGCGACCGCCGAACCTGAGCTGGTCGCGGCTGACCAGCAGCCATGGCCAGCAGCACATCAACGGCCGCAGTTATCCGGCCTACAGCGAAAGCACCCTGGTGCGGGCAGTGCAGGAGGGGCGCGACCCGGGCAACAATCGGCTCGATCCGTCGATGCCACGGTTCGTGTTGTCGATGAACGATCAACGCAACCTCACGGCGTATCTCAAGCGCCTGGACGAAGACGGCGATCCGGGCCTGGCCCCCGACAGTCTGCACCTGGGCACGTTGTTGCCGGGTTCCGGGCCGTTGAGCGAGGAGGGCGTCACGGTGGCGGCGGTGCTCAACGGCTGCGTGGCGCGTATCAACGAGGCGGGCGGAATTCATGGCCGGCAGTTGCGCCTGACCATCCTCGACCCTGGCGCCGACCGTGCCAGTGCCGAAAAGGCCCTGGACCAATTGATCGATGAAGAACAGGTGTTTGCCCTGATCGCACCGCTGGCACCGGCATTGGACATGGACCTCGCCGTGCGTCTGGAACAGGCCGGCATTCCCCTGATCGGACCCCTGTCCTTGCAGGGCACGCCCCACACCAGTCCGCAGATATTCGAACCGCTGCCGGGCCTTCGCGAGCAATTGATCGCCCTGGCCGACTACGCCGGTGCCAGCCTGCGGGTGCTTCAGGGGCCGACGCTGATTGCCTACCCGGACGAATCCGGCCAACGGCTGACGGCGCAGGAACTCAGCCAATACTTGCAGGGGCACGCCTGGCAAAAGGTGAGCCTGCAAGCCTACGACCCGACCAGGGATGATTTTCCCTTGGGGTCGCGCTCGGTGTTTTACCTGGGCAGCAGCAGCGGCTTCAGTCGTCTGGCCGAACGCTTGCAAACGGCGGGGCAGGTGCCTTACCTGTTCGCCGCCTCGAACCAGGTGGCGGGCAATCTGATGCAGGTGCCCAGCGGATTTTCCCGGCGGGTGTTCCTGGCCTATCCGTTCGTGCCCAGCGACTGGACCCTGGCCGGGCGCCTGGCCTTGACCCAGTTGCGCGAACACCAGGGCCTCGGCGGCCAGCATGCGGTGCTGCAAGTGGGCGCGTTCAGTTCGATGATGCTGCTCAGCGAGGGCATGAAGCAGGCCGGGCGCAATGCCAGTCGCCAGAAGCTGGTCAGTGCCCTGGAAGGCCTGCGTGACTTCGATACCGGGTTGACGCCGCTGATCACCTTTGGTCCGGGCCGGCGCCAGGGCTTGAGCGGTGCCCATGTCGTCACGGTGGATCTGCCGGGCCAGCGTTTCTATCTGGTCGCCCCCTATAAACCCATTGCTGCCAAGCCCTGACCGGAGGCCGATGATGAAACCTGACACCGCCCGGCATACCCTGATCAAGGTAGCGTCCGGTGCAGACGCTTCCACTGTCGAAAACGCGCAGCTACGCTTAAGCGCAATGAGGGCGTCGGCGTCATTGCGCTCGCGCAATCGAATCGAGCGAATTGACGATCAATAGGGGGTTTCCCCAACAGTGGGGAAAAAACTTCAATGCCAATCCGGTCGCTTTCCCCGTTTTTGGGGGGATGGGATTTCTGTACGGGAAGGCATTGTTTTTAAATTCAAGGACATGAAGACCTAAAATTACCGGCGCCCAGCCTGGCGTGAAGTGTGCATTAGTCCTGTCAGGGCGCGCACTCCGTCAGGTTCAAAACCCGGACCTGCGGTTTCAAGGAGTCCACCTTGTTAAACAAAGTACTGGTTGTTGATGACGAACAGTTGCTGGCGGAGAACCTCCAGGGATACCTGCAGGCGCAAGCACTGGAAGTCCGGATTGCCCACGACGGTGCGCAAGGAATCGTTGAAGCTGACGATTTCGCGCCCGATGTGATGGTGTTCGATTACCGCTTGCCCGATATGGAAGGCTTTCAGGTGCTCGATGCCGTCCGCCACAGCAGGAAGTGTCATTTTGTGCTGATCACAGGGCATCCAACCGCAGAGGTTTGCGATCGGGCCCGGCAGCTGGGAGTCAGCCATATCCTGTTCAAACCGTTTCCATTGGCGGAATTGGCCCGTGCCGTGCTTGATCTTCTGGGCAGGCAACGCGAACCCAAAGCGGGGGTGGGCACTTGCGAAGGCTTTGTCGAACGACGCCAGAGCAGGACCGAGAGTTTCCCCCTGCAGTTGTACGACGGTAGCTGGGTGCTTGCAGATCGCCGAAAAAGTACATCGGCCTCCATGGCGCCAGACGACGAACAATTGCTCACCGGGGAGTAGTGGCGCGACAAGACGTTCCGGCCCACGCCGAAATGACTCGCCGCGCCGACAGGGCCCAAAGCCCCGGGCGTTGGAGAGCAAGCCATGGACCGTCTATCCCTTGCCGTAGAACCGGCGCAACCGGAATGTGCACCGACTCGTTTTAGCAGTGAACAACTGGCCCAGGCCCGAGCCCTGGCCACCAGTTCCGGCGAACGGATGCTGGACGCCCTGGGGGGGCTGTGCGAACTGGCTCCCATGCCTTTCATTCAATGCCTCGGCGTAACCCTGCACTACCCGGTGCTCGACACCGACAGCCTGTTCAATTCCACGCCGGTGTTCGACCGGGTGACCCTGGCCCAATGCCTCAAGCGCGAATTCATTCTGTTGCGTCATAACGATGCGGTCATCGGTGTGTTCGCCGACCCCTTCGACAGTGCACGCCTGGCCTGGATCGATGAATGCCTGCAAGGAGCGCCGCTGTATCTGGTGCATGCCGATGACCTGAAGGCCTACCTGGCGCGTCACGAAGAAAGCTTCCATGCAGTGGAGTCGCTCAACGCCCAAAGCGACGCCGGCGCAGAAATCGATAACCTGCAAAGTCTGTCCCTGACCAGCATCAGCGAAGACTCCAGCGTGGTGGTCAAGCTGGTCAATTCGACCCTGTATGACGCGCTGAAAATGCACGCCAGCGACATCCATCTCGGCACCACCGGCAGCGGCCTGGTGATCAAGTACCGGATCGACGGCGTGCTCAACAACATCAGCAAGATCCAGGGCAGCGAGTTCGCCGAGCAAGTGATTTCCCGGGTCAAGGTCATGGCCGAACTGGACATCGGCGAAAAACGCGTGCCTCAGGATGGCCGTTTCAAGATCGGTATCAGCGGCCGGCAGATCGACTTCCGGGTGTCGATCATGCCGAGCATTTTCGGGGAAGACGCGGTGCTGCGGGTACTCGACAAGCAGGACCTGGCGGACAAGGTCTGTGGCGTGCAACTGCAGGCCCTGGGCTTTGAAGAAGAAACCCTGCGCCAGCTGCGCCGGCTGGCCGCCGAACCCTACGGCATGGTGCTGGTGACCGGACCTACCGGTAGCGGCAAGACCACCACCCTGTACGCGATGATTACCGAGATCAACCATGGCGTGGACAAGATCATCACCATTGAGGACCCGGTGGAGTATCAACTGCCGGGCGTGCTGCAGATTCCCGTCAACGAGAAAAAAGGCCTGACTTTCGCCCGGGGCCTACGCTCGATCCTGCGGCATGACCCGGACAAGATCATGGTCGGTGAAATCCGCGACCCGGACACCGCACAGATCGCCGTGCAATCGGCGCTTACCGGCCACCTGGTGTTCACCACCATTCACGCCAACAACGTGTTCGACGTGATCGGCCGATTCACCCAGATGGAAATCGATCCCTACAGCCTGGTCTCGGCACTCAATGCCGTGCTGGCCCAGCGCTTGATCCGCCTGGTCTGCACCAGTTGCAGCAGCCCTTACAGCCCGACAGCAGAAGAGCTGGAGGTCTCGGGGCTGGATCCGCAAAAGGTCGCTCACTACCAGTTCGTCCACGGCAAGGGCTGCGGGCATTGCCGGGGCACCGGTTATCGCGGGCGCAGCGCGATTGCCGAGCTGCTGCACCTGGACGACGAACTGCGGCAGATGATCGTCGAGCGCCAACCCATTTCGAAAATCAAGGCGCATGCCTGCAAACGTGGCTTGCGCCTGTTGCGCGAGTCGGCGCTGGAGATGGTGGAACAAGGCCGGACCACTCTCGAGGAGATCAATCGTGTCACTTTTATCTCGTGAGCAATTTGTCGCCGTGCTCGGCGCCAGCGGTGTTGGCCTGGGGCAACGGCACGGCGCTGCAACCCACTGGCTGGGCAGCGTCGGCTACATCGACGAAGGCTTCCAGGCCTGGGCGGTGGCCCTCGACACCCTCGACCGCTTGCTGGCCGAACACAGCGTTGCCAGGGCGGAACTGACCGTAGTGATCTCCGGGCACTTCTGCCGCTATTGCCTGGTGCCCTGGAGCGAGCAGATCAGCAGCCCGGCCGAATTGCTCGGCTACGCTCAACTGTGTTTCGAAGACCTCTACGGTGCCCCGACGCAACCCTGGAGCCTGGTGCTCTCGGCCGAACCCGCCGGTTACGACCGCATCGCCACCGCGCTGCCACAGGACTTGCTCGAACGCCTGCGCGCCCTGGTCAGCGCTCGCGGATTGCGCCTGCGTTCGGTGCAGCCGTACCTGATGGCAGCGTTCAACCATTTCGATAAGAGCTTTGAGGCCGGGGACTTCCTGTTCGTCGTCGCCGAATCGGTACGCAGCGTGTTGCTGCTGGCCCGGGAAGGGCGCTGGACCTCGGTGCGTTCAGTGGGCAGCAGCGACAGCGATGCTGCGCTGACCGCGCTGATCGGCCGTGAAAGCCAGTTGCAGGCATCCACCAGCGATCGGCCGTTGAATGTCTACCTGCATGCACCGGCGCGCATCGATTCGCCTCCCGACGTGCCCGGTGTGCATCTGCGCACCCTCGAAGAAGACCGGACAGCCGTACGCGATTGCCTGTACGTCATGTCTCGGGCGGTGGCCTGACATGCGCCCCCTGATGCTCGACTTTCAGCCGCGCCGCCGTGCAGGCCCCTTGGGCTGGAGCCTGCTGGCCGGTGGCGTGGTGCTGACACTGGCTTGCCTGGTGGTGCAACAGCACCTGAGCAACGAGGCCGAACAACAGCAAGGTCATCTGCAAACCACACAGCGGGTGCTCACCGGCGATACCGGCACCAAGCTTAGCCTGACACCGGCGCAAATCCGCGAGCAGGCGCAGAACCTGGCCGAAATGCGCAAGGTCTCCCAGCAGTTGCGCCGCCCCTGGGAACGCCTGTTCGCCACCCTCGAAGCCATGCCGCGGGACAACATTGCCCTGCTGGCCCTGACCCCGGACGCCCGCAAAGGCCAGGTGCTGATCAGCGCCGAGGCGCTGGACCTGGAAGCCATGCTCGATTTCCACCGCCGCCTCGAAGCCAGCGACGAGCTGTCCGACGTGTCGCTGCTGAGCCACGAAATTGTCGCCAACGTGCCGGAACACCCGGTGCAGTTCAACCTGTCGGCTACCTGGGAGATCGGCGATGCAAATCCATAAATTGATCGTCCACGAATACCTGCAAGGCCTGGGCGTTCCGGGGCTGGCAGGACTGGCCATGCTAGTGCTGGCGCTGAGCTATGGCGTGGTCGGGTTGTTGCCAGACTGGGAGTCGCTGCAAAGCCTCAGCCAGCAGACGCGCGAAGCCACCGAGTATCTGGCCAAGGTCGAAGACGGCACAGTGGCTGCGCCGGTGGTGCCGCAGCGCCAGCTCGACGATTTCCGCAGCAAGTTGCCGTCCCAGCCTCAGGCCACTGTGGCCATCGACAAGATCTACGCCCTGGCCGCCCAGGAACGCATCACTTTGTCCCGGGGGGAATACTCCCTGGGCGTGGACCCCAAGACGCACCTGGCCCGTTATCAGATTCTGTTGCCGGTACGTGGCAGCTACCCGCAACTGCGGCGTTTCCTGCACGCCTTGCTCGGCCAGTTGCCGGCGGTGGTGCTGGAGGATGTGGAGTTTCAGCGCAAGAATATCGCCGATACCGACCTGACCGGGCGGATCCGCATGACCCTTTACCTGTCGAGGTCATGATGAATACCAAACGAGTGGTGGGTTGGGTGGCGTTCCTCGGTGTAGCGGCAGCGCTCGCCTGGCTCCCCGATTACTTCAAACAGGCTGACGACAGCGACCCTGCGGTGGTCGCCGTGGTCACGCCAGACAAGGGCAAGATCCCTGGTGCATCGGCGGCTGCATCGAGCGCCGCGGCGGCAGCGCCGATCAAGGACCTGAGCCCGGCAGGCGACCTGTTCGCCGCCCGCAGCTGGAAAGCGGCGCCGGCCCTGGGCACCGTCACTGAACAACCGGTCGACGTGACTCCGGTGGTGCAAGTCCCCACTGCACCGCCGTTGCCCTTCCAGTTTGTCGGCAGGCTGGATGACCGTTCCGATCTGCAGGTGTTTTTGCAGAACGGCGAAAAAATATACGTCGTGCGCAAGGGGGATGTCATCGACAAAACCTGGCGGATCGAGCGGATTTCCGATGAGGAACTGAGCCTGGTTTACCTGCCTCTGCATTTATCTCAGACCTTGTCTGTGGGGAGTACGGAATGAACAAATCCCGTTTGCTGATGAGCCTGTGTCTCTGTGCAGGGCTGGCCGCATGCAGTTCGGCGCAGGTTGCCAGGGATGAAGCTTCCGCCCTGATCGAGTCGGGCCAGTACGAAGCCGGTCTGGCCCGCATCGAAGAGGGATTGCGCGAAAACCCTCGCGATACCGATCTGCACATGGCCCTCAACAACGGACGGGCCCTCGCCGTGAAGGCGCTGCTGGCCCAGGCCGACATGGACCGGGCCCAGCGTAATTTCGCCGGGGCCCGCATGACTTACAGCCGGGTCTTGAACATCGAACCGAACAACCGTCGTGCCCAGGATTCCCTGCGCCAGCTCGACTATCTGCGCAGCATGGATGAGAAACTCGAACTGGCCCGTGGCGACCTGCGTCGCGGTGACATCTACGGTGCCGACCGCCAGGTCAAACAGATTCTCGAACTGGACCCGAAGAACGACGGCGCTCTGGAACTACAGGACAGCATCCGCCTGGTGCAGAGCCGCAACGTGGTGCAGTACCCGCAACTGCGCACGCGCCTTGACCGGCCGGTGACCCTGGAGTTTCGCGAGGCCAACCTCAAGACCATTTTCGAAGTGCTGTCCCAGGTCGCCGGCCTGAACTTCATCTTCGACAAGGACCTGCGCCCGGACATGAAAGCCACGATCTTCGTACGTGACGTGCGTATCGAAGACGCCGTGGAGCTGCTGCTGCAACAGAACCAGCTGCATCAGAAAGTGGTGAATGAAAACACCGTGCTGATCTACCCGGACTCGCCGCAGAAGATCAAGGATTACCAAGAGCTGGTGATGCGCACCTTCTACCTGACCAGCATCGATGCCAACACGGCGCTGAACATGATCAAGACCATGCTCAAGACCCGCGACGTGTTTGTCGATGAGCGCCTCAACACCCTGACCATGCGCGATACCGGTGACGCGGTGCGCATGGCGGAAAAACTCCTGCAATCGCAGGACCAGTCCAACCCGGAAGTGGTGCTGGAAGTGGAAGTGATGGAAGTCGCCCGTCAACGCATTCTCGACCTTGGCCTGCAATGGCCCAACACCTTCGGCGTGGTCAACAGCGACGGCTCGGCGGTGACCATTCTTGATCAACTCAAAGGCATCGACTCCAGCCGGATTACCATCTCGCCATCGCCGCAGGCCAAGATCAATGCCCAGGACAAGGACATCAATACCCTGGCCAGCCCTGTGATTCGGGTGAGCAACCGCGAGCAGGCGCGCATCCACATCGGTCAGCGCGTGCCGATCATCAGCGCCACCTCGGTGCCTTCGACCCAGGGCCCGGTGATCACCGAAAGCGTGACCTACCTTGACGTCGGTCTCAAGCTCGAAGTGCAACCCATCGTGCACCTGAACAACGAAGTGGCGATCAAGATCGCGCTGGAAGTCAGTAACGCCACGCCGCTGACGCCGACCGCTCAGGGCACCATTCCGGTCCAGGTCGATACCCGCAACGCCCAGACCACCTTGCGTCTGCATGACGGCGAAACCCAGATCCTCGCAGGGCTCGTGCGCAACGACCACGGCGCCACCGGCAACAAGATTCCCGGCCTTGGCGACATTCCCGGCCTGGGTCGCCTGTTCGGCAGCAACAAGGACGACGTCAGCAAATCCGAACTGGTGCTGTCGATCACCCCGCGGATCGTGCGCAACCTGCCGTACCAGAGCCCGTCGGACATGGAATTCCCGACCGGTACCGAAACCAGCATGCACATCCAGGCACCGGACCGTTCGATGAGCACGACGGTTCAGTCCGGCCCCATGAGCGCACCGATCGCCACCACCGTTACCGTTGGGAAGCCTTGATCATGAATGCCTCACAACGCGGTTTCAGCCTGATCGAAGTCGTGGTGACGCTCGCCCTGGTCGGCCTGCTGGCCGGCATGGCCGCACCGCTGACCGAGACGGTGGTGCGCCGGGGCAAAGAGCAGGATCTGCGGACTGCGCTGTACGAGATCCGCGATGCCATCGACGCCTACAAACACGCCTTCGACGCCGGCTACATCGAGAAGTCGCTCGACAGCAGCGGCTACCCGCCGAACCTGAAAGTGCTGGTCGAGGGTGTGCGTGACACGCGCAGCGCCAAGGGTGCCAAGTTCTACTTCCTGCGACGCATCCCCCGTGACCCGCTGGCAGTCGTCAAGCGTGACGACGAGGGCGGCTGGGGCCTGCGTTCCTATGACAGTTCGGCTGAGAACCCACGGGAGGGCCAGGACGTCTATGACGTTTACTCCAAGGCCCGGGGCAAGGGTCTCAACGGTATTGCCTACCGAGAGTGGTGAGCCTATGCGTCGGCAAAAGGGTTTTACCCTGATTGAACTGATGGTGGTCCTGGCAATCATCGCGACCCTGATGACGATCGCCTTGCCACGCTACTTCAACAGCCTGGAGGCCTCCAAAGAGACCACCCTGCACCAGAGTCTGTCGTCTATGCGCGAGGCGCTGGATCACTACTACGGCGACACCGGGCGTTATCCCGATTCCATCAATCAACTGGTCGAACTGCGCTACCTGCGTAACCAGCCGCTGGATCCGATTGCCGAGCGCAAGGACACCTGGATCATAGTCGCGCCACCGGATGGCGTGGCGGGTGGGGTGGCCGATATCAAGAGTGGGGCCAGCGGGAGGGCGCGTGATGGCAGCCTGTATTCCGAGTGGTAAACCTTCGAGCCAGGACGGCTTCACCTACCTGGGTGTGCTGTTTCTGATCGTTGTGATAGGCATGGGTCTGGCCAGTGCCGGCGAGTTGTGGGCCACCGCTTCGCGCCGGGATCGCGAAAACCAGTTGCTCTGGGTCGGTACGCAATATGCCCAGGCGTTGCGCAGCTATTACCGCAGTTCGCCCGGTATGGCCCAGTACCCGAAAGAACTCTCGGACCTGGTACAGGACGAGCGCTTCCCGACGGCCAAGCACCATCTCCGGCAGTTGTACCCGGAGCCGATGACAGGTGGCGAGTGGGAGCTGATGCGTGATTTCGACGGGCGGATCAGTGGTGTGTACTGCCCGTCCGAGCAGAAGCCGCTCAAGCAGGCGAACTTTCCCAGCGAGTGGTCGGACTTCAACGGCATGGCCAGCTACAAGGATTGGCAGTTCGTGGCCGAGAAAGTGGTCCTCGATGGCACCAGTGGACCGCCGAAAGCACAGTCCACCGCGCCCCAGGCATTGCAGCCTTGAGCCTCGGGAGCGGGTTTGACAGCCAACACATTTTTGCCAGATGTACCCGGTCCAATTGTGGGAGCGGGCTTGCTCGCGAAGGCGGCCTGACAGCCGACCTGTCTTTTGTTGACCGTGTACATATCCATTCCTGCGGTAACGGCCACTTATGGTTTCGCCCTTACGGCGAGTCCCTTTGGCAAACGCCCCAAAGGAACCAAAGGTCTCGCCCCTTACGTACGGCCCCTCGCCTGGGCTCGGGGTTCCTTCGCTCCGGCATTCATCCGGGGGCATTGCCCTCCGGTCTGCTTCGCGACGACCTACATGCAATGAGTTCGACTGCGTCGAACGGCGCTGCGCGCCAATCCCCGGATGAACACCTCCACTCAGCCTCCCGAGGGGGCGGGTGGATCAAGATCAAGAGCTGCAGGCGAGCTAACGCTCGGCCTGATGAGTGGTGAGAAGCGTGGGTGTATGCCGATCTGCCTTTGCTCTTCTGTGGGAGCGAGCTTGCTCGCGAAGGCGGCCTGACAGCCGACCTGAATCTGGCGGATGTACCTCGACCCTGTGGGAGCGGGCTTGCCCGCGAAGGCGGCCTGACAGTCGACCAATCTTCCGAAGGTGCGTCACAGATAAACGAAGCCCGCAATCAGGCCGGCCGGTAGGCCGCCTCGCTTTTGCTGTTGCGGTGCACGCCCCCTCGTGAGGCCGAGCGCAGGTTCTGCGCAGTGGGCAACCCGGCATGGATGCCGGGTTAGCCGCCACCGGCCATGGATGGCCGATGGCGGCGGGCCCACGGAGCAGGACCGGAGCGAGGGCATGCCGAGCCACAGCGAGGCACCGAATGTCAGGGGCAAGAGCCCTTGGTTACTTGGGGTTGGGCGGCATTCCGTTTTTCCAAGTGACCCGCTGTAAGAGCGGAACCATAAGAGGCCGTTACCGCAAAAACGGATATGTACACCCTCAAAAATCCATGCCGCCTGCCACACCGCCATCGCAAGCAAGCCCGCTCCCACAGAGACCTTCAGTGGCCACAAGTCCCGCGTAAAACTGGGAACCACAATGTGTGGGAGCTTGCTCGCGATAGCCATGGCTCAGTCTTCACTGTGGCCCGCAGTGGTAAAGCTCATACCGTTTTTGCTACGCCACCACCCGATAACACGGCACATACGCCGCGCCGCCCGGCAGTTTCATGCGGTGCTGGGCGACGAAGGCTTTGAGCAGCAGGTCCAGCGGATGCATGATCGCCGCGTCGCCACGGATCTGGTACGGCCCGTGTTCTTCGATCAGGCGGATGCCCTTGTCCTTGACGTTGCCGGCGACGATGCCGGAGAACGCGCGGCGCAGGTTGGCCGCCAGTTCGTGGGACGGCAGGTCGAGGCTCAGTTTCAGGTTGGCCATGTTTTCGTGGGTCGGGTCGAACGGGCGCTGGAAGCCTTCGTCGATTTTCAGCAGCCAGTTGAAGTGGAACGCATCGTTGCGCTCGCGGCGGAACTGCTTGACCGCTTTGAGGCCCTGGGTCATCTGCCGCGCCACTTCGGCCGGGTCATCGATGATGATCTGGTAGTGCAGCTTGGCGGTTTCGCCCAGGGTCGCACCGACGAACGCGTCCAGTTGTTCCAGGTACGGCGCGGCATGTTTCGGCCCGGTGAGGACGACCGGGAAGGGCAGGCCTTTATTGTCCGGGTGCATCAGGATGCCCAGCAGGTACAGGAACTCTTCGGCCGTACCGGCACCGCCTGGGAAGATGATGATGCCGTGGCCGACGCGGACAAAGGCTTCCAGGCGTTTTTCGATGTCCGGCAGGATCACCAGTTCGTTGACGATCGGGTTCGGCGCTTCGGCGGCGATGATCCCCGGCTCGGTCAGGCCCAGGTAGCGGCCGCCGTGGATGCGTTGCTTGGCGTGGGCGATGGTCGCGCCTTTCATCGGGCCTTTCATCACGCCGGGGCCGCAACCGGTGCAGATGTCCAGGCTGCGCAGGCCCAGTTCGTGGCCGACTTTCTTGGTGTATTTGTATTCTTCGGTGTTGATCGAGTGCCCGCCCCAGCACACCACGATCTTCGGCTCGACGCCGGGACGCAGGGTGCGGGCGTTGCGCAGCAGGTGGAAGACGTAGTCGCTGATGCCCTGGGAGTTGCTCAGGTCGATGCGTTGGCTGTCGAGTTCGTTTTCGGTGTAGACGATGTCACGCAGGGCGCTGAACAGCATTTCCCGGGTGCTGGCGATCATTTCGCCGTCGACGAAGGCGTCGGCCGGGGCGTTCAGCAGTTCCAGGCGTACGCCGCGGTCCTGCTGGTGAATGCGGATTTCAAAATCCTTATAGGCTTCAAGGATGGTCTTGGCATTGTCGACATGGGCGCCAGTGTTGAGGATGGCCAGGGCGCACTGGCGGAAGAGGGTGTAGGTGCTGCCGGAACCGGCTTCGCTCAATTGCTGGACTTCCCGTTGTGAGAGCGTTTCCAGGCTGCCTTTGGGACTGACGGAGGCGTTGATTACTTGGCGTTGGGTCATTCAATGATCCTTAAAACGATGTCATTCACGCAGCAACCACGAATGGCATCCGAATAATGTGTATTCATGAAAGAAGATGGCACGAACTGCGCGGTCTCGCCATGTCCCCTGCTTGACGATGAAAAGATGAAAAGGAGCCCCAGCATAGCTAAATCCCACGCAGAGGCGATAATGGCCTGCTGTCTTTTTGCCTCAGACCCCTTTTTACCATTGAAGCTCAGGAAACCCGACGCAATGTTCGAAATCCAGCCGATGAACGCCCAGACCTACCGACAACAGACACGGCGCAGCACGGTCATCATTGCCCTGATCTTTCTGGCGCTGGCGATGGTGCTGTCCACGGCGGCAGTGGCTCTGTTCGGCACGCCGGGGGGCGACAATCTGCGTTTCAACGTCGGTGGTGTGTTTGTTGCGGTGCTGGCGATGGCGGCGCTGATGCGCCAGGTGTTCTGGCGCCAGGAATGGATGGCGCCAGCGGTCTATAGTTGGCAACTCAAGCGCAGCCTGATGAGCATCACCAATGTCATGCATCATGTAACGGCGGCCGTGGAAAAGGCTGATCCGGTTGCCATGAAGCTGTTGCGTTTCTACCATTTGGGGTTGAACCAGATGCATCAGCTCGATGGCAACTCCAGCGACCACGGCCAGTTGATCCGCGAAATGGATCAGCACAAGGAACGAATGCAAGCGCTGGGGATCGATACCGAACAGACGCGGCTGGATCCGGCGTGGCTGGAGGCGGTAAAGCAGGCCATCCGCTAACATCATCGCGAGCCTGGATCAGGCATAGTGAGCAACAGCGGCGATCAGGAAGACTCGTCCGGTCATAGGCACTCAGGGAGCACCATGGGACATCCGTCGATCAACGATCATATTGAAATGCTCCGGCCAGCCGTGACCCGGCTCAAGGTCCGCTCGGCGGTGATCCTGCTGGTCGCGGTGTGCCTGTCGATGACGGCGATCGTGATCTGGGAAGCCTGGAGCTCGCGCCAGTACTACCTGCATGACAAGGAAGTGGCGATGTCCAACCTTGCGCAGACCCTGGCATCACAAGCGCAGGCAACGATCAAGCAGGCCGACACGCTGCTGTTCACCCTGGTCGATCGCCTGGAGCACGACGGTGTGGATCAATCCCGGTTGCCGTTATTGCTCAACGCCCAGCGCAGTGAGTTGAGCCAGCTCCATGGCGTATTTGTTTTCGACGAAAAAGGGCAGTGGATCGCCAATTCCAATGGTGCCGGGCAAACCGGCGTCAACAATTCCGACCGTGAATACTTCATCTTCCATCGCGATAACCCCAGCCGTGGGCCGCACATCGGGCCGTCGATCAAGAGCCGTTCGAGCGGTGAATGGATCATGACGGTTTCGCRCCGGGTCAATCATCCCGATGGCAGCTTTGCCGGGGTGGCGCTGGCGACGATTTACCTCAGTCATTTCCTGCAGCTCTACGACAGCATCGACATGGGCAGTAACGGCGTAATCAACCTGATCGCCGACAATGCCACCATTATCATTCGCAGACCCTTCAAGGAGACGGAGATCGGCACCAGCCTCGCCAAGAGCCCCTTGTTCACCCAGTTGTTGTCCAAGGGCGATGCGGGGACGGCCACGATCAGGTCGGTCATCGACGGTGTCGAACGGGTGGCGGGGTATCGCCGGGTCGAGGGTTATCCGTTGACCGTTTTTGCCGCGCTGAACAAGGATGAAGTGCTCGGCAGCTGGCGCAAGGAAACGCTGCTCAGCGCCGGCATCGTCACGCTGTTGCTGGGATTTCTCGGGGTACTGGGGTTGCGGCTTATCAAGCTGATGAAGCAGCAGAATCTGGTGCAGGTCGAGTTGCTGGACACCCAGGACAGGCTCCTGGAGGTCAATCGCAACCTTGAAGGCCTGGCCCTCAAGGACGCACTGACGGGGCTGCCCAACCGGCGTCAGCTCGACGCTTTCATCGAAACGGAAATGGGACGTGCCCGGCGCAGCCAGACCGAGTTGGCACTGCTGATGATTGATGTCGATCATTTCAAGCCGTTCAACGACCGCTACGGCCACCTGGCCGGTGATGAATGTTTGCGCAAGGTCAGTGCGATCATCACGGACAATATCAAGCGCCCCGGTGGCCTGGCTGCCCGTTATGGCGGCGAAGAGTTCGCCGTGGTGCTGCCCGGCACCGACTACGTGGGGGCATTTCTGGTGGCGGAGAAAATCCGCCACGCGGTGCTACAGGCCGACATTGCCCACAGCGACAGCCCGGAAGGCACCGTGACCGTCAGCGTCGGCGTATGTGCCTGCAATACCGCTTCCCAGGTCCGCCCCGAAGACCTGATCGGTGCGGCAGACAAGGCGCTGTACGTGGCCAAGGCCGGTGGGCGGAACATGAGCGTGATTGCCAACTGAACGTCCGGCGTCAGACAAGCCGGTCCGTTCCCTGAACCAGTCGGGTGGCCAGGTGCGATTTTTTGAGTTGCTCCAGCCACCAGCCAAGGGCGCGACCGTCATGATCGCCACGCCAGCCGGCGTACAGGATGTTCGGCTCGCGCGGGTCGGCCATCGGTTTTTCAACCAGCGTGCCGTTTTTCAGCAGTGAGCCAACCCTATGCCGCGGCAGCCAGCCCACTCCCAGCGCATTGCACTGGGCGAGGATTTTTGCGCGCATGGTCGGCACGGCCAGCACCGGTTGGCCCCCGGTGACGCCGTAGGTGCTGCCCTCGGTGACTCTGGACGAATCGGCCACCACAATCGCCCGGTGCTGCGCGACCATGGCCCGGGTAATCGGGCCTTTGGCCTTGGCCAGCGGGTGCTTGGGCGACACCGCAAACACCCATTCCATTTCCCCCAATTGCATCCAGCGCAAGTTGGCAATGGCCGGCGGTTCATTGGTGGCACCAATGACCAGGTCCGCACGGCCTTCGCGCAGGGCTTCCCAGACCCCTTTGAGCACTTCCTGGGTAATGCGCAACGGCACGCCGGATTGCAGCGCATCGAATTCGTGGATCACCGGGATCAGGGTTTCGAACTCCAGCAGTTCGTCGGTGACGATCCACAAGCGGCTCTCCCAGCCGTTGGCGACTTGCTGGACCCGTTGGGTCAGGCGCGAGACGTCCTGCATCAGCCGCGCCGCTTCGTTGACCAGCAACTCGCCCGCCGGGGTCAGCTGCAAACGGTAGCGGCGGCGGTCGAACAACAACGCATCAAAGCGCTCCTCCAGTTGCCGCGCCGCATAGGACACGGTGGACGGCGCCTTGCCCAGGTGCGCCGCCGCCCGCGACAGGCTGCCGGTTTCGCGGATGGCTTCGAGCAGCGCCAGGTCTTCGGTCGACAGCATGTGCAAAATCCTTGAGGGGCAATACGGTATCTACAGAAGAATATGCGTTTCCTGAGTTTCGTGGGTGGCAATAAAAACCGCGCTCATCCCCAAGGGCTGCTACGCGATTATTGTTGCAACCCGGTCGCCTGGTTGGCGGTGCCTTCCTGGTTGAAGTAGGTGCTGTCGCCGACAAGTACGCCGGGTGGGATGGCAAGCAACTCGTCCAATGCCTGCTTGAAACTGACCAACAGGGTTTGCACACAATCGTCAGGAATGGCGTCACGGTAGTAGGAAAGACTACCGACCAATCCGCTTTCGGTACGTAGTGTGTTAAGCGAAACATCGGTCTTGATCCCGCTGGACGGAACCCCGATACCGTGGAGCTGTGATGTGCCTAATTGGCACTGCCGCGAGGGATAGTTATGGTGGTTATACCAATAGGGAAATCGGGAGCCGTAAGCGACAGCGCGGGGCGAACAGTTGGCTTCAAAAATATGCGGCGGCAGCATGGCGTGGCCATAGGCATCCAACACACAATGATTGACCTGCTCCAGCAGCCGCAGAGAGGGCGACCATTCACAAAGCCGGGGGCGAATCACCATGGGGTGAACAAAATACCCCACTACCGGCTCCAGGGCCGCGTCGGTCCGGTTAGCCACCGGAGAGCGTACGTAGAGGTCGATCGTGCTTGTGTTTCTGGCGAGAGAAACCAGGAACGCGGTGAGGATAACGGTATAAAGGCTGAAGCCCGTTCGGCTGCACAATTGCGCAATTGCGGGGTATTGCACATCCAGATTGAGCGGTAGAACGGCACTGCGATAGGTAAATTGCCGAGGCCGCTCAATAGCGCCGCGCAATGGAAAGGGTTCGGGCAGTTGTTTCAGTGTCTCTTGCCAAAAATCGTTATGTTTATCCAGCAGGTTTTCAGCCAAACGTTGATGTTGGGCATCGGTATAATCTGCGTATTGCAAGCAGTATTTGGCTTTGTCAGGCACGCCGGTAGCGAGTAATGACTGATAGTGCGCGCAAAGCTGGTCCATCAGTACCGCACCTGACCAGCCATCGAATGCAATGTGATGGGCGGTGATGATCAGCACGTCGTCCGTCCCTTGGCATTCAAGGTAGGTTGCCCGAATCAACGGTGGATGTTTCAGGTCAAAAGCGGTCAATGTTTCTTCAACGATCAGATCGGCCACGGCTCGGCTGATATCGCATTCAAGCGGCAGGTTTATCAGGTGAAAAGGCAACGGGAACTCATCAAGGGCGTGTTGTGAACGACGCCATTGGTCGTGATAGTTGAATTCGAAACTGCAACGTAACGCCGGTTGCTGTTCAAGTACGGTGCCGAAGGCTTCGCGAACCCTGGCCACTGAACACTCGCCTCGAACGTAAAACGCCATCACCACATTTTCCAGATAGGCTGGGGTTTCGGGGGGCTTTTCAAGGACCTCGCGTTGAGCCAGTCCGGGCGTATCGTCACCTTCTCGCTTGCGCCAGGCATGGGCGTCCAGCAATAGGCTGTTTTCACTACCCTGGCGTGCGCTGCCGTTGAGCAAGTCCGTCTGCTGAGCCAGTGTCGGATGGTCGAAAATATCTTCGGGGGTCAGGTCAACATTGAACAGGTTGGCAATTCTGCCAAGCAGCATCATGACCGACAGGGAAGTCGCGCCGCATTCAAAAAAATGGCTGTCGGCCGAGATGGCCTGGTGGCTGAGGATTTCTTTCCAGATAGCTTGTAATCGATCGAATGTCGAAGCGTCGCCAGTGACTGACGGTGTGGTGCGATTCATGATGCCCCCTTTACAGTTTAAATTTTCCATAATAGGGGGGGTACTATTGACGATTGTAGATGGGTTGTTAAGTCGGATTGTTCCTGCGTTTTCAGCTCCTTTTCCATTTATCGAGTGAGTCAGTTCCTACAAATTACTCGCCCGATTCAACTCTTTGCTCTGGAAAAGGAGCTACCGCAGACTGCGATCTTTCAGAGGCGCTTCCACTTCCCGATCACTCGAAGATAAACCAGCGCATTGAGTACCAGTACCACAGCGGCCAGCCACAGTTGAATAGCCGGAGTCAGCCCGTCCGGGTAAATGACCGGCCACACATAATGTTCGATAAAGCTCGCGCCATAGCCGGTTTGCCCGGCTTCATGGCGCATGCGGTTTTCCCAGTCGGTCAGCGGGCAGGGCAGGTGGAAGAATTCCACCGCCATACCCCACAGCGCAGCTGGCGGATGCCACCAGATCAGGTGACGCCATTTGAGCACCAGCAACCCGCCGAACAACACGAACACAATGAACAGCAAGTGAAACAGCATCAGCCCATCGGCGGCGATTCGGTACAGCATGTCGGTGCCCCTGAAGGCTGAACGAATCGCTCCATGGTACTCGGGCCGGCGGCGGACGCTCTATCGATTGTCGCGGCCCAATGCGCCGAGCACGCCTTTCAAACGCTCGGTCATCGATTCGCTGCTGCGTTGCATCGGTGCGCGCAGTTCGTCACCGATCAAACCTTCCAGGGCCAGCGCGGTTTTCACCGGGGCCGGGTTGGGCTCCAGGAACAGGCTGTTGATCAGCGGCAGCAAACGGAAAAACGTGGCGCGGCCTTCAGCCAATTGGTTGTCGCGGATCTGCCGGTGCAACTGCACGAACAGTTCGGGATGGACATGCGCCGACGCGGCAATCGCACCTTTGGCGCCCAGGCACAGGGCATTGAAGATCTGGTTGTCTTCGCCGCACAGCACGTCGACATGGCCGCTATTGAGCAAAGCGAGGGTGTTCGAAAAATTACCGCCGCAATCCTTGATGGCGACAATGCGCTTGTGGGTGACGATGTTGAGCAGGGTCGCCTGTTCGAAGGCCACGCCGGTACGGTAAGGGATGTCGTAGAGGATCAGCGGAACGCTGGAGGCATCGGCGACCGTGCGGAAAAACGCTTCGAGGCCGGCCTGGGAAGGGCGGATGTAATACGGCGCCGGCACCAGCAGGCCCGCCACCGGGCGCTTGAGGATCTCGCTCTGGAAGTGCAACAACTCGGTCAGGTTGTTACCGGCCAGGCCCATGACCACCCGTTGCGCCGGCACCAGCTCCAGCACCGCATCCAGCACCGCCAGTTGCTCATACTTGCCCATCGCCGCCGGTTCGCCGGTGGTGCCGCAAACGATGAGACCGTCGACACCTTTTTCCAGCAGATGGCTGACCAGCCGGCGTAAGCCGACGAAATCGATGGCGCCGTTGTGGAACGGTGTGACCAGTGGAACCCAGATACCTTGAAACGCTGACATGCACTTTCTCCTGATGGTTGACCGATTTCGTCACCGTCAGGAGCGTGGAAGGAGAGTAAGCAAGGGGAGGGTGGTCCGTCGCGCTCAATGTCCTGTCAGCTCATCTGACGGGACAGCGCGCCCCGGTCACATGAGCGACTGTTTCTTCGATTTGAGGGCGTGCGCAACGCAACCTTGCGCCTTGGCAATCAAGCCAATGACGGAAGAGTCGAGATTGAAGGTTGCGGACATACTTGCTTACACCCTGAGTGAAGCGCCCAGTTTTAAAAGCCGGCGCGCCGTTTGTCAATCACGAAAATCAGCGAACTCGGCGCGCATCCGGCCTTTGTGCTTGGCCTTGTAGAGCAGGTGATCGACCTGTTCGACGAACTCCAGCGCCGTGGCATGCGGTGAAACGGCGGTGGTACCGACACCGAGGCTGACGCTCACCAGGTTCGACACCCCGGAGAATTCATGGGGGATCTGCTGCTGGCGAATCAGGTGCAGGCATTTGTGCGCCACCATCCGCGCGGACTCGGCATCGGTTTCCGGCAGCAGCCAGACAAACTCTTCACCGCCGATCCGCGCAATGAAATCCCGTGGCCGGTTCGCCGCCAGGGACAAGGTGTGCGCGACGCGGCGCAGGCATTCGTCGCCCTTGATGTGGCCGTAATGGTCGTTGTACTGCTTGAAGTAGTCGATATCCAGCACCAGCACCGACAATGGCAAACCGGTGCGCTGGGCGTGGTTCCACTCGCGCTCCAGCACGGTGTCGAACATGCGCCGGTTGGCGATGCCGGTCAGGCCGTCCTGGAAGGAATACTCTTCAAGCTGTTTTTGCAGGCGGATCAGGTGCTCTTCGGTTTTCTTGCGCTCGCTGATATCGAACATGAAACCAACCAGCGCCTCGACTTCACCGCTCTTGCGCACCACATGCACCACATCGCGGATCCACACGTACTCGCCGCTTTCGGTGAGTGCGCGATAGTCGGCTTCGTGATCGAGACCGGCGCGTGATTGCGAGACGCAGTAGTCCATCACGTAGTCGCGGTCATCCGGGTGCATGCGCTCGACCCAGTCATTGACCGAGACCCAACTGTGCTGCTTCCAGCCCAGCAGTTCTTCGATCTGTGGCCCGATGTAGCTGAACGTCATGGTTTTCCAGTCGATGCGCCAGGGAATCGCCCGGGTTGACTCAAGCAGGGTTTTATAAACGTCGCTGTCGGTTTCGACTGAACTCATGAAGGGCCTGCCTCGATGAAAATGCAGCGCAATCATGTTGCTAGCACTTTGGCGAATCAAGCGGGCAGCCGATGAATGGCACGTTGTCGTATCAGTGAGCAAGATTGTTCAAGCCTTCGGCCGCGACTGCTGGCACAGTCTGGGGTCTTTCCCTGTCTGTAGAACGTTATGTCCAACTCAATCATGCCGCGCAGTGCCTTTTTGCGCGGTGCAGCGGCGATCATGCCGTTGTCCCTGGCCACAGCGCCCTGGGGCTTGCTGGCCGGTTCCATGGCCATCGAAGCCAACCTCACGCCCCTGCAAGGCCAGGGCCTGTCGGGCATTGTGTTTGCTGGTGCCGCGCAACTGGTGGCCATCGGCATGCTCAAGGGCGGTGCCGGGATTTTTTCGATTCTGTTGACCACGCTGCTGCTGACCTCCCAGCATTTGCTCTACGGGATGAGCATGCGCTCGGTGATTTCGCCATTGCCGGGGCGCTGGCGTGCAGGGCTGGGGTTCTTGCTCACCGATGAGTTGTTCGCCCTGACCAGCCAGCACGACAAACAGCAGTTCAACCGCTGGTACGCCTTGGGCGTGGGCCTGACGTTCTACATCGCCTGGAACCTGTTCACCCTGGCGGGCATTGTGCTTGGCAGCAGCATTCCCGGCCTTGAACACCTGGGCCTGGATTTCTCCATCGCGGCGACCTTCATCGCCCTGATCACCCCGGTGGTACGCAACGTGCCGACCGTGGTGTGCGTGGCGGTGTCGCTGTTCTGTTCGGTGCTGTTCAGCTACTGGCAATGGGGCTCGGCGCTGGTGCTGTCGGGGCTGGCGGGCATGACCGCCGGGTTTGTCTGCAATAAATTCTACGGTGGACGCACATGATGGTCTGGGCAGTGATTATCGGAATGGGCGTGTTGGTGTTCCTCAACCGCTATGTTTTTCTGGAACCGCGACTGCCGCTACGCTTGAGCAGCAATGCCCGGCAGTTCCTGGGGTTTGCCGTACCGGGCATGTTGACTGCCATCTGCGGGCCGATTGTGTTCATGCCGGAGAAACAGCTGAATCTGCATTGGGACAATCCCTATCTGATCAGCTCGCTGGTGGCGGTCGGGCTGGTGCTTTACACGCGCAATACGTTGCTCAGCATGCTGTTGAGCATGGGGTTCTTCTTTTTGCTGCGCTGGTGGCTCTGAGCGGGGCAGGGGAACTGATCTAAGCTTAAATTGATGACCGATCCCTTCAGGAAGCGAGGTGAACATGGCCAATGAACCCAAGCAACCGGACCTGGAAGAAGACGAGGACGAACCCACGGAAGAAGAGATTGAGCAGCAGAAGCGTTCGGTACCGGACTGGAAGCATCCTGACGACGGTAAGGAACTGTCGGAGCCTGACCGCAAGTTCTGACCGGCACGCGAATACGACAAAGCCCCGCCATTGAGCGGGGCTTTGTCGTGATTGATAAGTTCATGGAACTTTATTGATGAGCACGGCGCCCTGGTTCCTGACATTGCCAACGGCCTTGTCGACCTTGTACCACTCAAATACCTCACTGACCTCACCCTGGGATAACGCCATTTCTTCGGCTCGCTCCTTGGGCGTGGCCGGGTCCAGCCATTCCCGCGCCAGTTCGGGCGAGAACACCACCGGTCGCCGGTCATGCACGTCAAGCAGGCCGCCTGCGCTGTCGGCCGTCAGGATGACGAAACCATCGTGCTCCCTGTGAGGCGCTCCGCCGATGGGGTACTGGCCGATGGCCGCGCAGAAAACCGGTGCCCGGTTCCGTCGCCGGATCAACCACGGTTGTTTGTTGCCGTCACCGGCGTCGACCCATTCGAACCAGTTATCAATCGGGCAGATCGCACGATGGGGCCAGATCGCCCGGAAGTACGGGCCGTGGGCGACTTTCTCGACCCGGGCATTGACCGGCTCCACGCGATCCGTCGACCAGTGCGGTCGCCAACCCCAGCGCACGGCGTCGGCGTGCAGTCGCTCATTCTCCAGGTGCAACAGGGCGAGTTGCGTGGTGGGGGCGGCGTTGTAGTGCGCCAGGGGTTCATTGCCGACGTGATTGATCAGCGCGTCGGGGATGCTCAGCACCGCCACGAAGTCGTGGATTCCGCGGTATTGCGACAGTCGTCCGCACATGGCCTGGTACTCTGGTTGAGCATTTTTTTCAGTTTAGTTGGTGGCGACGAAACGGGCTTGGCAAGCACTGGAACCAAACCCTGTGTACCTTATCCAAACTCGGCCCGTCGTCTCGATGCGGGCCGACGACGGATGAGCGGGCGAAGGATCCTTGCCCATTGAAGTATCGACCGTGATGGTCTGGCCCAAGGCAAAAGATGAAACGACTGTTCAAGTGTTTAACGGTGTGCGCCCTGGCAGTTGGCCTGCTGGGTTGTATCGCAGCACCGATCGAAATGACTCCGCAGACCGAGCAGCGTTTGCAGGCGCAACCGCCTATACGGTTTCTGCTGACGTTCGATGACGGCCCCAGCGCATCGAGTTGGTGGAATCCGACCGTCACGGTACTGGAGAGCCTGGCGCAAAACCCGCTGCAACCGAACATTAAAGCTGTGTTCTTCGTGCAAACCCGGGCTCCGCGAGCCGGTGGCAGCGAATTGGGCCGAGACATCATGCGTCGTGAACATGCCGAAGGTCACATTCTGGGGTTCCACACGGCGACGCCCTGGCACACCAATCATCGCTCGCTGGAGCCGCAGGAGCTGGAACAGTCCCTGACCGATGGCAGCGCCGACATCGCGGCGATCACCGGTGCCCCGCCAACCCTGCTGCGCCCGCCATTCTGGAACTACGACAAACGCACCTTCGCCGCTTATCAGCGGCATGGCCTGCATGTACTGCTGACAGACTTGAGCGCCAATGACGGCAAGATCTGGGGCTTCAACGCCAGCCCCCGGCGCCGCTCGCACATGCTGCGCTCGATGTCTGAAGTTCGCGAACGCATTGCCCGCGGCGAATTGCCGGTGGTCGATGGGGTGATTCCGGTGGTGGTGACCTTTCACGATCTCAACCGCTATACCGCCCGGCATACCCGTGAATACCTGCAGATTCTGCTCGACAGCGCCCGGGAGACCGGGGTGAAGACCGCCGCCAAGCCGTTTTACGACGATCAGGCAGCGCTACAGCGTGCGGCCATGGCGCGAACCGTGCGCGACGATTCGCAGCCGGTCGAATTGCCGGGGTTCTGGAACTGGATCTGGGGCGGGAACGCCCATTAGAAAACGTGCGGATAGGGCCGCTACGCAGCCCGGCGGGGCGGTGCGGCGTTCCGACAAGCCCCCTCGCCACAATATTGGCCAGCCGCTCGATTCGCTTAAGAGGTCGGTGGCAATAGCTCATCAATCATCCGCAAACAATGGTTCAACCCCGGCGATACGTCGCCCACCCGTCGGCTGAGAATGATCGGCGAGGTGGCGTTGTCTTCCAGCAGCGGGGTGAAGCCGATGTCGTCACGGTGCAGCAACTGCACCGAGGCCGGCACCAGCGTGACCCCGATGCCTGCCCCCACCAGACCGATCGCCGTTTGCAGCTCGTTGGTCCATTGCGCGACGTGGATGCTCACGCCGTAGGACTCGAACAGGGCAATCACATGGTCGGCGTAACTCGGCCGTGGATTGCCGGGGTACAGCACAAAGGGTTCCTTGGCCAGTTCCCGCAGGCTGATGGGACCGGCGAGCAACGGATGGCCGGCGGGCAGGGCGGCGACCAGGCGGTCTTCGGTGAGCACGGTCTGGACGATGGCCGGGTCGTCGATACGGATTCGACCGAAACCGATGTCGATGCGCCCGGCCTTCAACGCCTGCACCTGTTGCAGGGTGGTCATTTCCGACAGCCCCAGCTCCAGCTCCAGTGGCTCGCCACTGCGTAACCGGCGGATCAGTTCCGGCAGCACGCCGTACAGCGTCGACGGCGCAAAGCCGATCCCCAGCCAGGTTTTCTCACCCAACCCGATGCGCCGGGTGTTGTCGCAGACCTTGTTCAGTTGTTCGAGCAGGGCGGTGGAGTGCTCATGGAAAAACCGTCCGGCGTCGGTCAACTTCAGCGGTCGGCCGCGCTCCAGCAGCATCACCCCCAGTTCGTCCTCCAATTGCTGGATCTGCCGGCTCAAGGGCGGTTGGGCGATGTGCAGCAGCTCGGCGGCGCGGGTGAAGTTGAGGGTTTGAGCCAATACCTGGAAATAACGCAGGTGACGCAGTTCCATGGAGCCTCCAGACGCGGATCGGTTGCATACCTTTAAGGTATCAAGTCAGACCAATTCTATATTGGCATCGGGAAAAAAGCCGTACGAGAATCGATTCCAGAACTTCAAGAACCTGACGGGTATCGAAATGCTTGCAACAGCCATTGAATCGATCGAGACGATCATCGTCGATCTGCCGACCATCCGCCCGCACAAGCTGGCGATGCACACCATGCAGAACCAGACCCTGGTGATCATTCGCGTGCGTTGCGCCGACGGCATCGAAGGCATCGGCGAATCCACCACCATCGGTGGCCTGGCCTACGGCAATGAAAGCCCGGACAGCATCAAGACCAACATCGACACGCACTTCGCACCGCTGTTGATCGGCCAGGACAGCAACAACGTCAATGCTGCCATGTTGCGCCTGGAGCGCAGCATACGCGGCAACACCTTCGCCAAATCCGGTATCGAAACCGCATTGCTCGATGCCTTGGGCAAACGCCTCGGCCTGCCGGTCAGCGAGTTGCTCGGCGGCCGTGTTCGCGACGCGCTGCCCGTGGCCTGGACCCTGGCCAGTGGCGATACCGAGAAGGACATCGCCGAAGCGGAAAAAATGCTCGACCTGCGCCGCCACCGCATCTTCAAACTGAAGATCGGCGCCGGGGAGGTCAACCGCGACCTGGCTCACGTCATCGCCATCAAGAAAGCCCTGGGTGACCGTGCCAGCGTGCGGGTCGACGTCAATCAGGCCTGGGATGAAGCGGTGGCACTGCGGGCCTGCCGGATCCTCGGCACCAACGGCATCGACCTGATCGAACAGCCGATCTCGCGCAACAACCGCGCTGGCATGGCTCGCCTGAATGCGATGAGCCCGGCGCCGATCATGGCCGACGAATCCATCGAATGCGTGGAAGATGCGTTCAACCTGGCCCGCGAAGGCGCGGCTTCGGTGTTCGCCCTGAAGATCGCCAAGAACGGTGGCCCACGTGCTGTATTGCGCACCGCCTCTATCGCTGAAGCGGCCGGTATCGCCCTGTACGGCGGCACCATGCTTGAAGGTGGCCTGGGCACCATGGCCTCGGCCCATGCCTTCGTCACCCTGAACAAACTGGCGTGGGACACCGAGCTGTTCGGCCCGTTGCTGCTGACCGAAGACATTCTCAGCGAACCGCTGGTGTACCGCGATTTTGAACTGCACGTGCCGAACACCCCGGGTCTGGGCCTGAGCCTGGATGAGGAGCGCCTGGCGTTCTTCCGCCGCGACAAGACCATTCATCAAGCCTGAGGAGAGCATTATGCTGTTCCACGTAAAAATGACCGTGAACCTGCCGGTCGACATGAACCCGGAGGCAGCCGCCAAACTCAAGGCTGACGAGAAAGCCCTGGCCCAGCGCCTGCAGGAGCAGGGCAAGTGGCGCCACCTGTGGCGCATCGCCGGGCACTACGCCAACTACAGCGTGTTCGATGTCGACAGCGTTCAGGAACTGCATGACCTGCTGATGCAATTGCCACTGTTTCCGTACATGGCCATCGAGATCGACGCGCTGTGCCGGCATCCTTCTTCCATCCGTGACGATGACCGCTGAGCCCAGCCTGTTCAGCGCGCTACCCTAATAATTACAAGATGAGGAACCCAGAATGAACGTCAAGATTTCCCACACTGCCGAAGTCCAGAAATTTCTCGAAGAGGCCAGCGGCCTGCACAACGACGCTGGCGACCCACGGACCAAGGCATTGGTCTACCGCATCCTGCGTGATTCGGTAAACATCATCGAAGACCTGGCCGTTACCCCGGAAGAGTTCTGGAAAGCCGTCAACTACCTCAACGTGCTGGGCGCTCGCCAGGAAGCCGGGCTGGTGGTGGCTGGTCTCGGTCTGGAGCACTACCTCGACCTGTTGATGGACGCCGAAGACGAGCAGGCCGGCAAGTCCGGCGGCACCCCGCGCACCATCGAAGGCCCACTGTACGTGGCCGGTGCGCCGCTGTCGGTTGGCGAAGCGCGTCTGGATGACGGCGTCGATCCGGGTGTGACCCTGTTCATGCAAGGCCGCGTGTTCAACACCGCTGGCGAACCTTTGGCCGGCGCCGTGGTAGACGTCTGGCATGCCAATACCGGTGGTACCTACTCGTACTTCGACACCGCCCAGTCGGAATTCAACCTGCGTCGCCGCATCGTTACCGACGCCGAAGGCCGCTACCGTTTCCGCAGCATCGTGCCGTCGGGCTACGGTTGCCCACCGGATGGTCCGACCCAGCAACTGCTCGATCAACTGGGCCGTCATGGCCAGCGCCCGGCGCACGTGCACTTCTTCATTTCCGCGCCGGATCATCGCCACCTGACTACCCAGATCAATCTGGATGGCGAAAAGTACCTGCATGACGATTTCGCCTACGCCACCCGTGACGAGCTGATCGCCAAAATCACCTTCAGCGATGATCAGCAGCGCGCGGCGGCCCATGGTGTGAGCGGTCGCTTTGCCGAAATCGAGTTCGATTTCACCCTGCAGTCGTCGGCCCAGCCTGAAGAACAGCAGCGCCACGAGCGGGTCCGCGCACTGGAGGACTGATAACAAATCCATGTGGGAGCGAGCCTGCTCGCGAAGACGGAGTCAGCTTCAACTTCAATGTTGACTGACACTCCGCTTTCGCGAGCAGGCTCGCTCCCACAAGGGGTTTTGGTTAACTGTCTGGAAAACCTCAAGCGACTGATGCAGTGTTCTAGAATGGCCCGACGCAACCTATAACAACAATGAGAGTGACCCGATGATGCAAGCTCAACTGTTGAGTCAGCGCAGCAGAGTATTCGACCAGGCCGACCCTTATGCGGTGTCGGGCTACGTCAATCAGCACGTCGGTAACCACTGCATTCTCATGCCCCGAGCCGGCAGCCCGCTGGCCAGCCTTGATCATCGCAAGTTCGCCAGCCTCGACCTGTGCCGCATCAGCTACGGCGCCAGTGTGCGCGTGACATCCGGTGCGCTGGACAGCATTTATCACCTGCAAGTGCTGCTGCGCGGCAATTGCCTGTGGCGCGGCCACGGCCAGGAACATTACTTCGCCCCCGGCGAGCTGCTGTTGATCAATCCTGATGATCCGGTGGACCTGACGTACTCTGACGATTGCGAAAAATTCATCCTCAAAGTCCCGACCCGCTTGTTTGAATCGGTCTGCGATGAGCAGCGCTGGCGCTATCCGGGGCAGGGCGTGCGGTTTCTGGAAAACCGTTATCAGCTCAATGAACTGGAAGGTTTCGTCAACCTGTTGGCGATGATCTGCCAGGAGGCCGAATCCACCGAGCAGATCCCCAGGGTGCAGGAGCATTACACGCAGATCATCGTCAGCAAGATGCTCAGCCTGATGAAAACCAATGTCTGCCGCCTCGAACTGGGCTCGCAGACGGCCACGTTCGAGGCGATTGCCGATTACATCGCCAATAACCTCAAGCAGGACATCGACAGCGAAGCACTGGCGCGCCAGGCGCACATGAGCCTGCGCTCGTTGTACGGACTGTTCGAGCGCAATGCCGGCCTTACGCCGAAAAACTACCTGCGCCAGAAACGCCTGGAACGCATCAACGCCTGTCTCAGTGACCCGACCTGCAACGTGCGCAACGTCACCGAAGTGGCGATGGATTACGGCTTCCTGCACCTGGGGCGGTTCTCCGACAGCTACCGCAAGCAGTTCGGCGAATTGCCATCCGATACCCTCAAGCGCCGGCATTGAGGCCGACACTTCCAACATTCATGTCGCCTGACCCGACGCCTTCGTCGGAGCGCCGCCCGGAGCAAGCCCGCTCCCACAGGTTTAGTGGCTGGACACAAGTTTTGCGTTCAACCCAAATCACTGTGGGAGCGGGCTTGCCCGCGAAGAGGCCCGTACATTCAACATTGATGTCGCCCTGACACAACGCCAAACCCCTGCACAAAACGGATAAAGGTCTGCACCCCGCGGATATTCCAGCCTGCCCCCTCGTCCTAGCATGACCCCTGCCTGAACAATAACAATGGAGGCGGCGGCCATGACCCTGCGACCCGAATACGTGCATTCCCTGCTTGAAGACGATCCCGAGCAGGGCCTCTATCGCTGCAAACGCGAGATGTTCACCGACCCCCGGTTGTTCGACCTGGAGATGGAACACATCTTCGAGGGCAACTGGCTCTACCTGGCCCACGAAAGCCAGATCCCCAACATCAACGATTTCTACACCACCACCATGGGGCGCCAGTCGATCTTCATCGCGCGTAACAAGGACGGTGTACTCAACGCCTTCATCAATGCCTGTAGTCACCGCGGCGCGACCCTGTGCCGACACAAGTCCGGCAACAAGAGCTCATACACCTGCCCGTTCCACGGCTGGACCTTCAACAACTCCGGCAAGCTGCTCAAGGTCAAGGATCCGGCCAACGCTGGCTACCCGGCGAGCTTCAACTGCGAAGGCTCCCATGACCTGACCAAGGTTGCGCGTTTCGAGTCCTATCGCGGCTTCCTGTTCGGCAGCCTGAAAGCCGATGTGCTGCCACTGGTCGAGCACCTGGGCGAGTCGGCGAAGATCATCGACATGATCGTCGACCAGTCCGCCGATGGCCTGGAAGTGCTGCGCGGCTCCTCCAGCTACATCTACGAAGGCAACTGGAAACTCACCGCCGAAAACGGTGCCGACGGCTACCACGTCAGCTCCGTGCACTGGAACTACGCGGCCACCCAGAACCAGCGCAAACAGCGTGAAGCGGGTGACACCAACCCGACCATGAGCGCCGGCAGCTGGGCCAAGCAGGGCGGCGGTTTCTATTCCTTCGACAAGGGCCACATGCTGCTCTGGACCCGTTGGGCAAACCCCGAGGACCGTCCACTGTACGAGCGTCGCGATGAGCTGGCGCAAGACTTTGGCAAGGCCCGCGCCGACTGGATGATCGAGAACTCGCGCAACCTGTGCCTGTACCCGAACGTGTACCTGATGGACCAGTTCAGCTCGCAGATCCGCATCGCCCGGCCGATCTCGGTCAACCGCACGGAAATCACCATCTACTGCATCGCCCCCAAAGGCGAAAGCGATCACGCCCGTTCGAGCCGGATTCGTCAGTACGAGGATTTCTTCAACGTCAGCGGCATGGCTACGCCCGACGATCTGGAAGAGTTCCGCTCCTGCCAGACCAGTTACCAGGGCAGCGTCACCACCTGGAACGACATGTCCCGTGGCGCCGAACACTGGATTGAAGGTGCCGACGAGGCAGCCAAGGAAATCGACCTGCATCCGCTGCTCAGTGGCGTGCGCACCGAAGACGAGGGCCTGTTCGTGCTGCAACACAAGTACTGGCAGCAGACCATGCTCAAGGCCCTGGCGGCCGAGCAGTCGAAGTTGATCGCCGTGGAGGACGTGCAATGACCATTTCCTATGAAGCAGTGCGCGATTTCCTCTTTCGCGAAGCACGCTACCTCGATGACCGCCAGTGGGACGAATGGCTGGAAATGTACGCCCCCGACGCGACGTACTGGATGCCGTCCTGGGACGACAACGACGAATTGACCGAGGACCCGCAGCGGGAAATCTCGCTGATCTGGTACGGCAACCGCACGGGCCTGGAAGACCGCATCTTCCGCATCAAGACCGAGCGCTCCAGCGCCAGCGTGCCGGACACCCGCACCTCCCACAACATCAGCAACATCGAGCTGCTCGAACAGAGCGACGGACTGTGCAAGGTGCGCTTCAACTGGCACACCCTGAGTTTTCGCTACAAGACCGTCGACAGCTATTTCGGCAGCAGTTTCTACACCCTCGATATTCGCGGTGAAAATCCGCTGATCAAGGCCAAGAAAGTGATCCTGAAGAACGACTACGTTCGCCAGGTCATCGATGTCTACCACTTGTGAGACTGCCGTCATGACCCATTCCATTGCGTTCAATTTTGAAGACGGCGTCACCCGGTTCATCGACGCCAACGCCGGCGAAACCGTGGCCGATGCCGCGTACCGCCAGGGCATCAACATCCCGCTGGACTGCCGCGACGGCGCTTGCGGTACCTGCAAGTGTTTTGCCGAAGCCGGCACCTACGATCTGGGTGAGGAATACATCGAAGACGCCCTCAGCCCTGAAGAGGCCGCACAGGGTTTTGTCCTGACCTGCCAGATGCGTGCGCAGAGCGATTGCGTGGTGCGCGTACCGACGTCCTCTGAGGTCTGCCGTACCCGTCAGGCCAGCTACGACGCGACCATCAGCGCCGTGCGCCAGTTGTCCGACAGCACCATCGCGCTGTCGATCAAGGGCGATTCCCTGAGCAAGCTGGCGTTCCTGCCGGGGCAATATGTGAACCTGGGCATTCCCGGCAGCGAGCAGACCCGCGCCTACTCGTTCAGCTCGTTGCAGCGCGACGGCGAGGTCAGCTTCCTGATCCGCAACGTGCCGGGTGGCTTGATGAGCAGCTTCCTGACCGGCATGGCCAAGGCCGGCGACTGCATGAGCCTGGCAGGTCCCTTGGGCAGTTTCTATCTGCGTGACATCCGTCGGCCGCTGTTGCTGCTGGCCGGTGGTACCGGGCTGGCGCCGTTCACTGCGATGCTGGAGAAGATCGCCGAGCAGGGCAGCGATCATCCGCTGCATCTGATCTACGGCGTGACCCACGATTTCGACCTGGTGGAAATCGACCGCCTCGAAGCCTTTGCCGCGCGCATCCCCAACTTCACCTTCAGCGCCTGCGTCGCCAGCCCCGAGAGCCAACACCCGCTCAGGGGCTACGTGACCCAGCACATCGAGCCAAAGCATTTGAACGATGGCGACGTCGACGTCTACTTGTGCGGCCCGCCGCCGATGGTCGAGGCCGTCAGCCAGTTCATTCGCGAACAAGGCATCGCGCCTGCCAACTTTTACTTCGAAAAATTCGCCGCCAGTGCGGCGTGAGTCGCGTTGTTGTGGGAGACAGAGATGAACAGATTTCACGAAAAAGTCGCCCTGATCACCGGCGCTGCCCAAGGCATCGGGCGACGGGTGGCCGAGCGTATGGCCGCCGAAGGGGCGAAGCTGATCCTGGTGGATCGCTCCGAACTGGTGTTCGAAGTCCAGCAACAGTTGGCGTCAACCACCCAGGTACTGGCCCTGACCGCCGACCTTGAACAATACGAGGAATGCAGTCGGGTGATGCAAACCGCCGTCGAGCGCTTCGGTCGCCTTGATGTGCTGGTCAATAACGTCGGCGGCACGATCTGGGCCAAGCCGTTCGAGCACTATGAAGCGTCGCAGATCGAGGCCGAGGTTCGCCGTTCGCTGTTCCCGACCTTGTGGTGTTGCCATGCCGCGCTGCCGTTCATGCTGGAGCAGGGCAGTGGTGCGATCGTCAACGTATCTTCCATCGCCACCCGCAGCCTCAACCGCGTGCCCTACGGTGCGGCAAAGGGAGGGGTCAATGCCTTGACCGCTTGTCTGGCGTTTGAAACCGCCGGTCGCGGCGTGCGGGTCAACGCCACGGCGCCTGGCGGCACCGAAGCACCGCCGCGACGCATACCCCGCAACGGTGCCGAGCAGAGTGAGCAGGAAAAACTCTGGTACCAGCAGATCGTCGACCAGACCCTCGACAGCAGTCTGATGAAACGCTACGGCACCCTGGATGAGCAGGCGGGGGCTATTCTGTTTCTGGCCAGCGACGATGCGTCCTATATCACCGGCATGGTCATGCCCGTGGGCGGTGGCGATCAGGGCTGAGGCGAGCGACAGACAATCCCATCCGCAAACGGAGTCATGGTGATGAGTGACAAACCCACGATCGTGCTGGTCCATGGTTTTTGGGGCGGCGCTGCCCACTGGAACAAGGTCATCGTCAAATTGCTCAGCCGGGGCGACACGCACATTCGTGCTGTCGAGTTACCGCTGACGTCCTTGGCCGAGGATGCCGAACGCACGCGCAAGATGGTCGCCCAGGTGCCCGGTCCGGTGCTGCTGGTGGGGCATTCCTATGGTGGCGCGGTGATTACCGAAGCTGGCGACCAGCCGAATGTGGTGGGCCTGGTGTACATCGCCGCTTTCGCGCCGGACATTGGTGAAAGTCCCGGAGGCATCACGCAACGGCACCTGCCTGCGGCAGCGGCTAACCTGACGCCGGATAGCGACGGTTACCTGTGGGTCAAGCCTGAGCTCTACCACGAGAGCTTCTGTCAGGACCTACCGGCGACTGAAGGGATCGTCATGGGCCTCACCCAGAAAGCGCCGCTGGCGAGTACCTTCGGCGACACCATTGGCACGGTGGCCTGGAAGAACAAGCCATCGTGGTATCAGATCTCGACCGCAGACCGGATGATCGCGCCACAGAACCAGCAATGGATGGCCGCGCGACTCAACGCCCGGGAAATTCTGACCTTGAATGCCAGCCATGCGTCCTTGGCGTCGATGCCCGCCGAAGTGGCGGCATTGATCGACAGGGCAGCGACGGCGTTGACCCAAGGCTAGGGTCCACATGCAACCGGAGTGGGGAGTTTCCATGGCGACGTCTGGTCGGTATTTTGGACAAGGGTGGGTGTAAGGTAAGCAAGTCAACCTGAGATCACTGCCCAAGAGGAGGTGACTATGAGCGTTCCGATGCTGAACAAAATGCACATGAACGGTTACGACGTACTCAGCGTCAACAACGGCCCCTGGCGGGTGTGCACCCAGGGCGACCGGCTGGGCTCGTTTGCCAGTCGGGAAGAAGCACTGGCGTTTGCCGCGTCGCTGCCCGGCTACAGGGCGCGTGCTGGCAGGCCTGCGGGCAGCCTTCAAACAAAATGAAATCAGGCCCGAAGCCCCGGTTCTCCGGGGCTTTTTCATGATGCAACGACGCTAGTAGCCGCCGCCTCCGCTGGGGCGGGAGGGTTCCCGGGCCTTTTGTTGCGTGTGGCTCCATTCCGCGCAGGTCATGAAGCTTTTGTGGTCGACCATGCCCCGGCCGTCAAAGCTGACATTGAACGTTTGTTGATGGCCGGACTGAGTCAGTTTGTAGTCAAAGCACGTACCGGGTTCGACGCTACGATCGCTGATCGCCAGCGGCTGGCCGCCGATTTGCCGGACTTGCTCCTGGGTCATGCCGGTGTCGACTTTCGCGACCAGCGGCTGATCCTGGTAGATCGAGTTGGTGCTGCAGCCTGCCAACGCGGTCAGTACGACGACCAGCGTGAATAGAGGCCTGTTCATGGCAGCGCTCCCGCTATTGAGTCTTGTTGCGGCTAATGACCTTGGCTTTCACTTCCTCGGCGTAGCCGGACAGTTTTGCTTCATCTCCCTGAAACAAAGAACACAGTTTCTGAACGGCTTGCGCGTCGATGTCGTTGCCGAGCAGGCGCAATTGCTGCTCGATGCGCAACAGCTCCACGGCCGACCAGCGCAAATCTGACGCAAGCCCTTGCAGATCACGCCGAAGTTCCTGTTCCGATTCGTTAAGCCACATGATGACCTCCTGAACTCCTCACTCCGGAATTTTAGACCTGTTTTGCGTGCCGGATGTTGTGTTTGTCTGATTCAGCGGGGTTTCCTTTGGTCGGGAAAAAACTGATATCGGCTCATCAACTCATCGGGCCGCAATGGGAGCGAGTCATGCAATGGCCGCATGGAGCCTGCGAAAGATGGATGCCTTATCTGAACGCAAGGAACTAACCGGGCAAAGTGATATCAATGAAAGTCGCCGAATCGTTGGGGATGGATGTAGGGACGACGGCGAGCTACATTCTCTTTTTTCTAATTTAAGGAAGCAGCATGCGGATGTTGATGGGGGGAGTCGTGCTGGCATTGCTGGCCGGGTGTTCGTTGCCCGCTTCACTGGTACCGGGCGAGCCGAATGTCAGCAAGCACAGCGCGAAGGTGCCAAAAGAGTATGCGGCGTGTGTTTTGCCTGCCTGGCAAAAGGAAGTAGCGAATACGACCCAGGTTTCGATATCCAACGGATTTCGCATCACTGCGCCGAGTGTGATCACGGCCGACGAAGTACTGGATATCGTGAAGTACAAGGACGGCAGCCAGATTTCACTGTATCAGGGGCCACCTTGGGCCAAATCTGGCGACCTGCGCAAAATCGTGCACGACTGTTTGTAAGTTGTAAGCGCGGGACAGTGAAAATCGGTCGCCGACCGTTTTTCGACTCAATTGAGAAAAAACCGGATGCCTGGCGTGCATCCGGTTTTTTTTTGTGTGGATCAGTCTACAAGGTTGGTAGTCGGGATGATTTGCTCGCTCGCCTGGGCAGCACTTTTACGTTCCCGACGCTCGTTCATCCAGCTTTCCACTTTGACGCCGAACTCCGGCGGGGCCTTGCGCCCGAATTTCCTGGCGATGTCGAGGATGGTTTGTTGGGCGAGGGCTTCTTCCATGCGTTTCTGCGCAACCATCATCGCACCATTGATCGCGCACAGTCCGTCCAATGCCCATTCCGGCGGGGTGCCGTCAAACACTGCGCAACGGCCACGGATCTCCCGGCAATCGAAAATCGACTTGCGGCCGTCGATGGCATTGACGATATCCAGCAAGGTGATTTCGTCAGCGGGCCGGGCCAGCTTGAAGCCGCCGCGCACGCCTTCGGTGGCGACCACCAGATTGGCCTTGGCCAGCTTGGTGAAGATTTTCGCCAGATAGTCCTGGGGGACGCCTTGCAGATCGGCAAGGTCGCGCACGCTCGCTTCGCGCGAGTCGCCGCCATTGCCCACCAGGAAAAGCAGGCAGTGGATGCCGTACTCGACACCCGCGCTGTAAAGAGACATGCAGATCTCCGACTGAGTTAGTCGCAAATTCTAGCAGCCGAAAGCAAGTCAGGCAACGAATCCCTCCTCGTTCAATCTTTTTTCATGACAGCGAACGCATCTTCTGATGCGCTGAATACAGGGTGTTCAGGTGATGGATCAGGGTTTTCGATGGTCACCATCGGTAAAAACCTGTTGCAGGATTTAACTTGGATTAATAGAGTCGTAGTTATTCGATAGGAGTGGCAGGCACTTATCCGGGTACAACCCGGCGGCGGTCCGTAACGCACTCAACGATTTTCAACACTTGGTTATCCCCCAGGAGTCAAAAATGAAGCAGCACATTCTGGTAATCGGCGCAGGTTTCGGTGGCATGTGGACCGCTTTGAGTGCCACGCGCCTGTTCGACATTCACGGCCACAACGACGTTGAAGTGACCGTGCTGGCTCCTCAGGCCGAACTGCGTGTGCGTCCGCGCTTCTATGAGCCGAACGCCTACCAACTGGCCGCGCCGATTGGCGACTTGTTCGATGCCGTAGGGGTCAAGTTCATCCAGGGCGCGGTGCAGACCATCGACGTCGAGCAAAAACAGGTCGGCTATGTCGATGCCACAGGTGCCCGGCAAGTCTGCAGCTACGACAAACTCGTTCTGGCCACCGGCAGTCGCCTGGCTTCGCCGAACACTCCGGGCGTGGCCGAACATGCGTTCGACGTCGATCAGATCGAACAGGCCGTGCATCTGGAAAACCACCTCAAGGCGCTGGCCAATCAGCCCGAAAGCAAGGCGCGCAACACCGTGGTGGTAGCCGGTGGCGGTTTCACCGGGATCGAAACGGCGACTGAAATGCCGAGCCGCCTGCGGGCCATCCTCGGCGACCGTGCCGACATCGATGTGATCATCGTTGACCGCGGCGATAGAATTGGCGGTTCGATGGGTGAGGAAATCGCCGAATCGATCGTCGAGGCCAGCCTGGCAACCGGCGTGAAATGGCACTTGAAAGCCTCGGTTGTGTCGGTCGATGCCAACGGCGTGACCCTGTCCGACGGTGCTCGAATCGACGCAAACACCGTGGTCTGGACCACCGGCGTTCGCGCGAGCTCCCTGACCGAGCAGATTCCGGCCGAGCGCGATCACCTGGGGCGTCTGCATGTCGACGCACACCTGAAAGTCATTGGCCAGGACGACATCTTCGCCACCGGCGATGTCGCCTACGCGGCCAGTGACGAGATCGGCAACCACGCCTTGATGACCTGCCAGCACGCCATTGTCCTGGGGCGTCACGCCGGCAATAACGTGGCGGCACAGATCCTCGGTGTGGACCCGACGCCGTACAGCCAGCCGAAATACGTGACCTGCCTGGACCTCGGGGCCTGGGGCGCGGTGTACACCGAGGGTTGGGATCGTCAGGTCAAGTTGGTCAAGGAGGAAGCCAAGTCGCTGAAAACCCAGATCAACACCCAATGGATCTACCCGCCAGCAGCGAACCGCGACACCGCGTGGGCCGCAGCGGATCCGTTGATCCCGATTGCCTGATACGGTCGCTGACGCGTCTGATTAAACCTCCCGCCCAGGTCTTCTTGGGCGGGTTTTTTTTGCGTGGCATTTGCCTGTGTGAAATTTACCGTGTATTTTTTCATGAAATTAAAAATACAAAATTTCATGAGGCCGTATGTTTCAGCAATCCACCCGGCATGTCGCCAGTTACTACGCCCATACCTGCGCCGATCGTCTGGTCGATCGAGCCGCACTGGAAGGTGAGCAAGACACTGAAGTGCTGATCATCGGGGCCGGTTTCAGTGGATTGCACACGGCTTTGCGCCTGGCGCTGGCCGGCAAGCGCGTGACCTTGCTCGAAGCCAGCCGGGTGGCCTGGGCCGCGTCCGGGCGTAATGGCGGCCAGGCGATTCTCGGCTGGTCGTGCGACATGCCACCGCTGGAAGCGGCGCTGGGTTACGAACGGGCGCGGCGCTTGTGGGACGGCATGCGCTGGGCCGCACGCGAGCTGCGTGACTTTCCCGGCCGCCATGAGTTCGATTGCGACTACCGCGCCGGTCATCTCTGGACCTCGGTGATGCCCCGTCGGGTAGGCCTGCTGACCGAATGGCAACACGAGGCCAGCCACAAGTGGGGCCACGACAAACTGCAATTTATCGAACGCAGCGATTTGCCGCAGTGGGTTGCCAGCGAGCGTTATCAGGCCGGCCTGTTCGATCCCGAGGGCGGGCATCTGAATCCGCTGAAACTGGCCCTGGGCCTTGCCGAAGCGATCGAGCGGGCCGGTGGGCGCATCCACGAGCAAAGCAAGGCGCTGAACTATGGCGAGGAGGGCGACGGGTTTGTGGTGACCACCGAGCGCGGTCGTATTCGCGCCGATGTGCTGGTGCTGGCGTGCAACGCTTACCTCGACCGACTCGACCCACAACTGGCCAGTTGCGTGTTGCCGGTCGGGACCTATCAGGTCGCGACTGCGCCGCTCACCGAGGAGCAAGCCACCGCGCTGCTGCCGAGCAACGTGTGCGTGACCGACAACCAGTTCGTACTCGATTATTTCCGGCGCACCCCGGATAACCGCCTGTTGTTCGGCGGCGGTTGCACTTACTTGGGCGGCATGCCGAAGGACATCGCCGCCGCGACCCGGCCGTTCCTGGAGCGCGTGTTCCCGCAACTCACCGGCGTCGGGCTGGAGTTTGCCTGGGGCGGCCACATCGACCTGACCCTCAAACGCACGCCGGATATCGGCCGCCGTGGCGATCTGTACTGGATGCAGGGGTATTCCGGGCATGGCGTGCTGCCGACACTGGCCGCGGCGCGGGCGGTGTCCGACGCGGTACTCGGTCAGCCCGACGAGCTGTCCCTGTACCAAGGCCTGAACAACGGCAGTTTTCCCGGCGGCAAATACCTGGCCGCGCCGCTGGAAGCCATCGGCAAGGCCTGGTATCGACTGCGCGACAGCATTTGAAGCGACACTTTCTGGAAGCCTCTTGATGGACATGCAAGAAGAAATCTCGGCGCTGGCGATCCTGATCCAGGACCTGCGCAAACACAAAAAGTACACCCTGAAGGAACTGGCGGACAAAATCGGTCGCTCCGTGGGTTTTCTGTCCCAGGTCGAGCGCGGCCTGTCGCGCCCGACCGTGGCGGACTTGACCGCCATCAGCGAAACCCTGGGGGTGCCGACCACCTATTTCTACAGCCTGCCCAAACCCATGGCCTTGTCCTGGGTCACCCGCCCCGACGAGCGCCGCACGCTGTACTACGCCGACGGCATCACCGACATCCTCGTCTCGCCAAAGATGCGCGCGTCCTTTTCGATGCTCGAAAGCCAGCTCGAGCCTGGTGCCAGCAGCGGTGACCGGCACATGAAGGACAGCTCCGAGCAGGGCGGTTACGTCCTGGAAGGGCAGTTGACCCTGTGGCTCGACGACAATGACCCGGTGACCCTGCATCCCGGCGACAGCTTTCAACTGGCCAGCCATGCGCACTGCCGCTACGGCAACCTGTCCGACCAACTGACCCGTGTGCTTTGGGTTTACACCTGATAACGACAAGGAACAAAACGATGGATGCTGTGTGCTCTGAACTGCTGGCCGAGGTTCGCAATTTCCGCCACACCAACCCCGAAGTGCGTTACGTCGACCTGATCTCCCTGGACATTCCGGGGCATTTCTACGGCAAGCGCTACCCGATCGAGATGCTGGAAAAAGTCGCTGCCGGCAGTGCACTGAAGCTGCCGCAGAACTGCGTGCTGCTCGGCACCCAGGGCGGGCTGTTCAAGATCGGTGATTACTGCTTCAACGATGGTGACCCGGATGCGCTGCGCCGTTTGGTGCCTGGCACCTTGAAGCTGGTGAGCTGGGAAAAGCAGCCCTTGGGCCAGATGCTGATCACCTCCGACGGCACCGAAAAACCTATTGAATTCGAACCCCGCGAAGTGCTGGCGCAGGTGCTGGACCGGCTCAAGCGCAAGGGCATTTTCCCGGTGGTGGCCTTCGAGCTGGAGTTTTACCTGTTCGACAGTCGCTTGAAGGACGGCTTGCCGCAGTTCCCCCGTGATGAGCTGACCGGCGATGCCGATGATCAGCCGAACATGCACATCGAACGCTTGTCGCGCTTCGCCCCGGTGCTCGATGAAATGGTCGAGACAGCGCGAGCCCAAGGCGTCGATGCCACGGTGATCACCGCCGAGCTCGGCCCGGGCCAGTTCGAAATCAACTTCGGCCATTGCGATGACGGCCTGCGCGCCGCCGACTGGGCGGCCCTGTTCTGCCGCAGTACCCGGGGCGTGGCGCTCAAGCACAACTACCGCGCCAGCTTCATGGCCAAACCTTACTTGCAACACCCCGGCAGCGGCATGCACGTGCATGTCAGCCTGTATGACCAGGCTGGCAACAACCTGCTGGCGGCGAACGGCCAGCGGGCGCTGCGCCATGCGGTGGCCGGTTGCCTGGATGTATTGCCGCACTGCATGCCGATTTTTGCTCCGAACCACAACGCCATGCGCCGCTTGAGCGCCACGGTGAACGTCGCGTCCCGCGCCAGTTGGGGCTTCGAGGATCGCGATGCCTGCTTGCGCATTCCGGAGTCGGACATCAAGAACCTGCGCATTGAACATCGCCTGGCGGGCGCCGATGCCAACCCCTATCTGGCGTTGGCGGCGATTCTGGTGGGGTTGGAGCAAGGCCTGGAAGGGGAGCGCGAGCCGATTGCACCGCTCAACGAAGACCGCAGTAGTGGCATCGATTTTCCGCTGGAAATGCTCGAAGCGGTGCAGTCCATGCAAAATCATGCATCGCTGCGCGAAGGCTTGGGGGCGGAGTTCGTGGACGTCTACTGCGAAAACAAGCGTCAGGATCATCTGGCATTTCTGCATGACATCAGCGCACGGGAGTATCGCTGGTTTCTGTAGTCGCCCCTAGAAAATATGTGGATATTGAAGGGGTTAGAAAGATTAGTAACTGGATAGTGAATAAAAATATCTTGTTACAGGCCGAAATATTCCGTAATATCCGCGCCGCGTTCACCACCACGGTTTATGCATTTTTAAATCCCAGGCGTCCATCAGCTGCCTGGGATTTTTTTTGCCTGAAAATTGAGACCGCCATGGCCCCCTTCATGGGTGTCGGCCGAGCGACCGGACAGGCGGGTTTTCTCTCGATTCCTATTTCATGATCCTCTGTTTCTCCGCCAACCAGTTCAAGTGCGGAGTCGAACCGCTATGGCCAAGCAAGTCATCCAGCGCGTTCCACTTCTGTGGCTGGTGATACCACTCACTTTCCTTGTGGATGATCAGTTGCGAAATTGACTGCGCATGGGCCGGCAGGCGGATGGCTGCCTGCAGTTCCTCGGCGGTCATTTTGCCGTCGCGGTTGCGGTCGATGATGTCGAAGAGGCGGCTCTTTACCGGTCCCTTGTCTTCAGCGTCGGCCATGAGGCGGTAGCGTTCGAGTTGCGTTTCGTTGAAGTGGCGGATGTTGCTGTAGCACGAGGCCGGGACCAGGGGGTTGAGCCGAGGCAAGGTACCGACTTCTTCGCGTACCCAGCCGTCGAGGCAATACCCGTTACCAATTCTTTGATTAGAACTCTTCAGTACCGAGTTTTTTCAATTATTTCTTCCGCTAAGTCAGTTTAGTCTCCTTGCGCTAGAGCATTGGAGATCGCTAATGTTTCCCTCTGCAATTGGGATTACGCATTCCCTTACTTCCTCACCCGTAGGTTCCAAAGGCGTAATGCTTAAAGTTAAGTGGATGCCATCTTTTTCAAAAGTTATATCTTGAAAACCTGCATAAGCAAATCCTGTTGAGAACGGCTTACCTTCAAAGCTACATAAATGCATGCTTGATAGCACGCTAAGCTTAGCGCCTGCATTCACTACCTCGACTTCAAGGCAATCATCTTCGAATGTCTTTATATATCGAACCAGCGTGCCTTTAATTCTTCCGGAGTTTACTTCGGATGCTGCGGAGTAATTCACCTCAGCTCTTGCAGTTTGAAATGATGCAAGAGCAAGGAGAAAAATATACACTAATTGTTTAATTTTCAATTCTCCAAATATTCAGAGCGCTTGTAGAATCTATCGTTCGGGACAGTAGTCCAGTTTTCTCGCGTACGTACAGCTTTTGAAAAGTTTACAATGTCATTTTCAGCAATGAATGACTGTAAGGCTCTTCTTGAATCACTAGTGTAGTCCCCTCTATATATGAGGTCGATCGTTATGTCTTTGATTTTTTCATCGGTTGCCTCCCAATTTACTTCTCCATACAGTCTGATGACATCAGGCTTTTGAGAGATGCGTAAAACTTCATTTTTCATAAAATCATATATAGGTAAAAACAAAACGTACTGCTGTCTTCTAGATATAATCGTGGTTTTTATCTCGTTGCTAGCACCATCTAGGTAGTTTTTAGCAACTTGACCTTTTAACCCTTTAGCACCGACGAGCCAACTTAGGAAAGGTTCAGTTATTCCTACATGTACTAGGTCCGCTTGGGGGTTGGGGCGTTGTCCAAGGTCATAACCTCGTCCAATTGTGATCCCCGAAGCGCCACCTGGCCAATGCACTTTTCGACTAAAGTAACGATGTCCCGTATGCGAGGGGTCTGCAATATCATTACCTTCCACATCAAAGGTCAGTTGACCATAAGGCACTTTTAACCAACTTAAGTCATTATCATCAACAATTGCGAAAAAGCTCCCCGCCAACCCCACCGGTTGAAAGTGAAACACCTTCCCCCATGACGGTAACCCGACTTTCTCCGCCACCTCACTCCACCAACTTATCTGCTTGATCCGCTGCTTCTCCGCCAACCAGTTCAAATGCGGCGTCGAGCCGCTATGGCCGAGCAACTCGTCCAGCGCGTCCCACTTCTGTGGCTGGTGATACCACTCACTTTCCTTGTGAATGATCAGTTGCGATATCGATTGCGCATGGGCCGGCAGGCGGATGGCCGCCTGTAGTTCCTCGGCGGTCATTTTGCCGTCGCGGTTGCGGTCGATGATGTCGAACAGTCGGCTCTTGACCGGTCCCTTGTCTTCAGCGTCGGCCATGGGGCGGTAGCGTTCGAGTTGCGTTTCGTTGAASTGGCGGATGTTGCTGAAGAACGAGGCGAGGGCATGTCGAGGCGTGCCGTAGTCGTAGATGATGTCGTAGCCTTCCCAGGACCATGGGCTGAGCCATGGTGTGACACCGACTTCTTCGCGCACCCAGCCGTCGAGCAGGTTGTTGTCCGCGTCGTGTAGCAGCCCGTCTAGGCGATACCAGGTGCGGGCGTTGTGGCTCGGGCTGGCCGGCACCTGGATTTTTCGGTCGGCCGGCAGAGCATCCAGCACATTTTTGGGGAGCAACAGGTCGGCGGTGCTGAGTGGGCTGGAGGCACTCGCCATCTGCAGGCGGGCGGCAGTGGCATTGTCTTCATGAGTCACCACGGCCGTGCCCTTGGCCAGCTTCAGCCAGGTCTTGTCTTTATCTGGCAGGCGCTGAGCCCAGGCACGACTGGCCTCGATGAAAATATCGACGTCATCGCCACTGAACACTTCCAGGTGCAGTTTCTCTTCCGGGTACTCGGCACGGCATTCGTGATATTGACCGATATGGCCTATCAGATTCCCGGCCTTGATTGGCACCGGCTGGTCGAGCACCACCACCTGATCCGTCAACGCTGCCGGCTCACCTTGCAACGACGCGGCCAGCACGTATTGGCTGATGCTTTCCAGCTTGCGAAACTCGCCTTCACCACTGATGGTGATTTCTGTTCCTTGCCTCAATATGAGCAAATCACGACCGTTGAGATCGAAGCGGGACCGAACATTCATGTGGTCACCGGAAGAACTGACCCGATAGGTCGCGCCACTGACATGTTCCAGGTTGCGGAAGGCAACATAGCCTTGCAGAGAGCCGTCGGCGTTACACAGTGAAGCCGGGCCCCGGGAGTGTTCCAGCTTGCGGTACTTGCCCTCGCCACTGACCACCACCGGCGTGCCGGGTGGCAGCAGGTCGAGGTCAAGCATATGACCGCCTTCAGCCGGCTTGGTGAGCACTATCAACCCTTTGGGTGTCGAGGTGCCTACGCGAGTGTTGGAGACGTCCGCTCTGACTCGCAGATTACGTTCTGGCCAAAAGGCCGGACGTTGCAGCGCAGCGTCTGCTTTATAACTCGCCCAATCCCGCAGGTGCATGTACAAGCTGTAGAACGTCAGGCTGGGTGGGGTGTCCGGGCTGCCTTCGATTTTCGGCGGCTGAAGGCGGTGGCGCACCAGCACGAAGTTGCGCGAGAACGGCTTCTCTACGGACTGTTTGTTGACGATGTAGGGCGTGGTCGGCGAATGGGTGTCGATGCGGTAGGCCACCACTTCTCCATCGGCCAGGCAATGCACGCTGGATTGATCCAGGGGGCCGGCAGTGCCGCTGTCAAAATGCACGCCGCCGTGCCAGAGGCCGTTTCGACCCAGGGGGTAGTAGCCCGCGGCTGCGTTTGCCATGTGGGTCAGCTGCCGCAGCGGATCGCGCTTGTCCTTGAACGGATGGCTCCAGTTTTTCAACGGTTGCAGTGCTTCGCTCTCTGGTTCTGGCGGTGGGGCTGCTTGAGTCGGTCGTGGCTGGGCGGGAGTAACGGGGACCTCTGATTGTGGGTGGCGGTCAAACGCCTGAGTCCCAAAAAACCAAACAAGTAAATCGCGCATGATGTGTTTTCACTCCTTGAGTGGCATAGGGGTCAGCCAGAGAAATCCGTAAGCCCCAGGGACTCGTGGTCGTGCTCGGTCAATGGGGATAGCTGTGGTATTTCGAGTATTTGTTTGGCTGCACCGCTGTACTCGAAGTGCGCCGACTTCACCTTGTGATCGCCGGCCGTACCCGATTCGATGCCACTCGCTTCCAGAGTGAGGTAGCTGCCGCCGCCGTTGAGGACGATTTTTTTCTTTGCAGTGATGTGGATTTCGTCTTCGGTGCTGGTGATGTTCAGACCATGCTGGGCGATCAGTTCCAGGCGATCGTTCTGCGCCTGCACGCTCACCGGGCCTTGGTTGGCGATCAGCTTGATGCCGAGCTTGCGCACGAACAGGCTCAGGCCCTGGCCGACGCCGACGAACAGGCGCTTGACCACGCTGAGGTCGGCTTCACCGCCGGCGTTGAGCATCAGGTTTTTCTCGGCGGCCAGTTGCAGGTGCTGGCCGCTGGTCAGGGCGATGCCTTGCGGGGCGCTGAGCAGCAGGACCTGGGATTTGAGTTGTTCGAGGTCCTGGCGCAACAGGTTCAGTTGTGCCGCGACGTCGGCCGGATCGGCGTTGGCGGTTTGGGCGTCGACCGACAGTTGTTGCAGTTGTTTGCCGGCCTGTTGCAGGCGGCCGACGGCAGCATCCATGTCGAGTTGCGCACCCTTGGCTTTCTCCTGTTTGTCCGCGCTGATGAAAAGGCCCTTGCCGCCTCTGATGGCGCCCCAGTCATCCGTACGCAACTCAAACCCTTCCCCCCGCTTCTTCCGCTGGCCATCCACCAGATGCCCCAGATTGAGCTGACTCTTGCCGCCATACTCGGTACTGAGCTTGATGTGCTCCTGCCCCCGCGTGTCATCCAGGCGCAACTTGTTGTTGGCCGGCGTACGCAGCACGTTGCGGTGGTCGTTGCGCTGGGTCACCAGGTCGGGGTGCTGGTCGTCGTGCAGGGCGTGGGCGATGTAGGGTTTGTCCGGGTCGCCCTGTTCGAAGGCGATGGCCACTTCGGTGCCGGCGATCAGCGGCAGGTGCAGGCCGTAGGTGTCGCCGGCGTAGGCGCGGGCCTGGCGCAGCCATTTGCTTTCGCGGCCGGCGGGCCAGGTGTCGCGGTCGAAGAGAAACTTGACCCGGTAGCGCCCTTGCATGTCGATTTCGGTGTACAGCGGGTTGCTCTGGGGGTGGGTGACGCGTGCCGGGAGGGTGCCGGCGATTTGCGGTTTGGCTAGCAAGGGTGGGCGAAAGCACAGGCGCAAGGCGTAGGGCATGGCTTCGAAATCGCAGGTCAGGCTGCGGTCGCGGGCGGCGCGGGTGGTGATCTTTGTGATCACCACCCGGGGGGTGAAGGCCTTGGGGGCGTCGCCGCTGATGGTCAGGACCTGACCCGTGGCCAGGGTGGCGCTGCTGCTGGTGCCGCTGAGGTGGGTCTGGTTGTTGAGGTAGCGTTCGTGGCGCAGGCGCGCGTAGAAAAAGCCGCTTTCGCTTTGCAGGTCTTCGTCGCG